>NZ_JBAWUK010000053.1:0-6592 GCF_037079935.1 Stenotrophomonas maltophilia group sp. Smal12
CCAACCCCCCCAATAGCAAGCCCCCGGCCCAAGGCCCCAACCGGCCCCCCCACCCCCCCCGCGCCCACCGTTCGAGTTGGCTGGTGGGTCGCCGCCAAAGCGGTTGTGTTTTAGGGGCGTGCAAGAGGGGGTCCCCGCCGTTTGCGGGGACAAACGGGAGCGCACCCCGGAAGCGGCCGGCTGTTGCTTTTGCTTCTGCTCTTTTCTTTTGATCTTCCGTGGCTGGCGCACACGGAAACTGTCAGAGGTCGGGCGGGAGGGGCTGCGCAGGGGCGTGAGCCGCATGGATGCGGCGACCGAGCTTACATGGACGTACTTGCAGCGGCCCCTGCGCAGTCCCTCCCGCCCGGCCAAGCACGGCTGTTGCTTTCACGCCCCCCAGCCAGCCACGAGGGGCTCCGCCGTTGGCCGTATCCGCGCCGAAGGCGCGATAATGACCGGATGGAAACTGTCCGCATCGCTACCCGCAAGAGCCCGCTCGCCCTCTGGCAGAGCGAACACGTCGCCGGCCGCCTGCGCCAGGCCCACCCCGGCCTGCACGTGGAACTGGTGCCGATGAGCACCCGCGGTGACGAGGTGCTGGACCGCTCGCTGGCCGCCATCGGTGGCAAGGGCCTGTTCCTGAAGGAACTGGAGCTGGCCATGCTGCGGGGTGAGGCCGACTGCGCCGTGCACTCGCTGAAGGATGTGCCGATGGAACTGGATGCGCCCTTCGCGCTGCCGGCGATGCTGACCCGGCACGACCCGGCCGATGGTTTCGTCTCCAACCTGTACGCCTCGCTGGACGCGCTGCCGATCGGCGCGCGGGTCGGCACCTCGTCGCTGCGCCGCCAGGCCCAGCTGCGCGCGCTGCGCCCGGACCTGGAACTGCTGGACCTGCGCGGCAACGTCAATACTCGCCTGGCCAAGCTCGACAACGGTGGCTACGACGCCATCGTGCTGGCGGTGGCCGGCCTGGAGCGCCTGGGCCTGGGCGAGCGCATCGTCGCGCGCCTGCAACCGCCGCAGTGGCTGCCGGCGCCGGCGCAGGGCGCGGTGGCGGTGGAGTGCGACGGAGGCAACACGCGCCTGATGGCGCTGTTCGCCACGCTTGATGACGCCGCCACGCGCGCCTGCGTGGAAGCCGAGCGGGCCATGAACCGCGCGCTGCATGGCAGCTGCCACGTGCCGGTGGCGGCGATCGCGCAGTGGCAGGGCGACGACCTGCACCTGCAGGGCCTGGTCGGCAGCGCCAGTGATGGCCGCGCCGTGCGTGCCGAAGCGGTGGGTCCGGCCCGCGATCCGGAAGCGCTGGGCCAGCAGGTGGCGAAGCTGCTGCTGGACGATGGTGCTGGCGAACTGGTGAACGTCTGAGCCATCGCAGGTAGTGCCGCGGCCAGCGGCCGGCACTACCGGAAGAAGAACGGGCGCCCTGGGCGCCCGTTCTGCTTATTTGAACTTGTAGACCACGTTCATCGTGGTCAGCGTATCGGTCTTGCGCTTGTCGACAGCGACGTCGCTGTTGTAACGCGCCTGCCAGCCGGCCTTCAGCGCAAGGTGCTCGTTCATGCTCACCGAGACACCGAAGTCGTTCTGGCCGAAGGTGTTGTACGAACCGGACTCGACCAGCAGCGTGTTCACCAGGTCGGTGTTGTCGGTCAGCGAGTACTTCAGGTCGAACAGGCCACGGCCGATCATGCCGGTACGGGTGCGGTCATCCTCGGTGCTGTGGGTACGGCGCACGCCGGGGCCGATCTGCGCGTCGAACGAAAAGCGCTCGGTGTTCCACAGGCGGGTGCCGTAACCCAGACCGAACGAGCTCTGGCGGTCGTAGGTGGCGAAGTCGTCGCGCTCGGTACGCACCGTGGCCGTCAGCTGGCGGTGCTCGCCCAGCTGCAGCGCGCTGCCCGCACTGCCGGTGTAGCGGTTGGCGGTGGTGTTGCTGCGGCGGGTGGTGGTGCCGTCGTCATTGGTCTCGGTCACCTTGGAGCTGGAGCGCAGGCCGAACAGGTCCATGCTGTGCACCCAGTCGCCGTCGGTGTAGCGCAGGCGCAGGCGGCCGTTGAAGCTCTCGGTGCTGCTGTTGCCGCGTGCCGAGGCAAAGCCGAGCTCGCCGCCGCTGCCACTCCACGGCGAGGACATCGCCGCCAGTTCGGAGGCATCCTGCGCGTATGCAAGCGGCGCACACAGCAGCAGGGGGATCAGCAGGGACACGCGCAGGGACATCGAGGCTTCTCCGGAACGGTTAACAGCCGGTGATGATACTGGAAGCGTGATGGCGGTCCGAATCGATCCAAAGCGTGCTTCAGCGAACGTTGCCGCGATCGCCTATTCAGGGCAGATCGACACGCAATGCGGGGTCGTTGAAGCGCGAATAGCGCAGGCGCAGCTGGAAGCTGCGGCCATTGCTGCTGCCGCTGCGCACGATCTGGCGTGGCAGGCCCTGGGCATCCACCCAGTACTCCAGGCGTTCGCCGGGCTGGCTGCCGCGCAGCCGGTAGTGACGGGTCTCGACCCCATCCAGCGCCTGGCTGCCGAGGTCTTCGGCCTTCAGGTCGGCGGGCAGGGCGTCGGCCGGCAGCGGGTTGCGCCACTGCTCGAGCAGGCCGGGCGGGGCCGGCACCTGGCGGATCGCACCGTCGGCCTGCAGGAACAGGGTGTCGCCGATGATGGTCTGCGGCCCGGCCGGGGTCTCCACCCGGAAACGGTCGGGTGCAACGAAGTCCATGGCGCTGCGTACCCGCTGCGGCGCGCCCAGCACCTCCAGTTCGGCGTGGAAGCTGCGCAGGGCGGCGAAACGCTGGCTGGCGCCCAGCACCGCCTGTGCCGGATCGGCGGCGGGTACCGGGGCCTCGGGGCCCGCCGGCGCCGGCGCGCGATCGCAGGCGGCCAGCAGCAGGCAGGCCAGCAGGGACAGGGCAGGCAACCGGCGCATCGGGCATTCCACGGGGTGGGGGCGACCACGATAGCCCAAACGTTCCACACAAGACCCGCGACTCGGACATAATCGGGGGTATGGACCGATACGAACGCATCACCGCCCTGCATCGTCTGCTCAAGTCCGCGCGCTATCCGGTGACGGTGGCGACCCTGCAGGACAAGCTCGGTTGTTCCCGTGCCACCGTCTATCGCGACCTGGCCTTCCTGCGCGATGCGCTGATGGCACCGATCGAGGGCGACGGCGAGGCCGGCTTCCGCTACCAGGCCGACGAGAGCGACCGCTTCGAGCTGCCCGGCCTTTGGCTCAGCTCGGAGGAGCTGCATGCCCTGCTGGCCTCGCAGCACCTGCTGGCGCGTACCGGCGGCGGCGTGCTGTCGTCGGTGCTGGCCCCGCTGCAGCAGCGCATCGAGAGCCTGCTGGCGGCGCAGGCCGGTGTTTCCAGTTGGCCGGTCGACCGCGTGCGGGTGATTCCGCACCGTGGCCGCAAGTTCGACGAAGGCAGCTTCCGCAGCGTGGCCTCGGCGGTGCTGGAGCGCCGCCAGCTGGCGTTCGAATACCGCGCCCGCTCCACCGACGAGCCGACCAAGCGCACCGTCTCGCCGCAGCGCCTGACCCATTATCGCGACAACTGGTACCTGGATGCCTGGGACCACGACCGCGAGGCGCTGCGCAGTTTCGCGGTGGACCGCATCCACAAGGCACGGGTAATCGACAATGCCGCCCGCGATGTCGCCGACAGCGAGCTGGACGAGCAGCTCGGCGCCAGCTATGGCATTTTTTCGGGTGCGCCGAAGGGCTGGGCGACCATCCTGTTCAGCGCCAAGGCTGCGCGCTGGGTGGCCGACGAGCACTGGCATTCCAAGCAGCAGGGTCGTTTCCTGGCCGATGGCCGCTACGAACTGAAGGTGCCGTACAGCGTCTCGCGAGAGTTGCTGATGGACGTGCTGCACTATGGTTCGGATGCCGAGATCATCGAGCCGATCATGCTGCGCGAGCAGGCCAAGGCGCTGCTTGAGCTGGCCCTGAGCAACTACGAAAAATCCTGACACCCCCCCCGAGAACCCCGTCCCCCATGAAGAAGACCCTGTTGCTGTCCCTGCTCGCCGCTGCGCTGGCCCTGACCGCCTGCGGCAAGTCCGGCGAGCCCTCGCAGAAGCTGGTGGTGGCCGCCACGGCCGTGCCGCATGCCGAGATCCTCGAGGTGGTCAAGCCGATCCTCAAGCAGGAAGGCGTGGACCTGGACGTGCGCGTATTCAACGACTACGTGCAGCCCAACGACCAGCTGGTGCAGAAGCAGGTGGACGCCAACTACTTCCAGACCGAGCCGTACCTGGATGCCTACAACCGCGACCGCAAGACCGACCTGGTGAAGGTGATCGGCGTGCACATCGAGCCGTTCGGTGCGTACTCGCGCAAGGTCAAGTCGCTGGCCGAGCTGCGCGACGGTGCCGACGTGGTGATCCCGAACGATCCGAGCAACAACAGCCGCGCGCTGATCCTGCTGCACAAGGCCGGCGTGATCGAACTGAAGGACCCGGCCAACGCGCTGTCGACCCAGCGTGACATCACCGCCAACCCGAAGAACCTGAAGTTCCGCGAGCTGGACTCGGCGATGCTGCCGCGCGTGCTGGACCAGGTCGATCTGGCCCTGATCAACACCAACTATGCGCTGGACGCCGGCCTCAACCCGACCAAGGATGCGCTGGCGATCGAGAGCAAGGATTCGCCGTACGTGAACTTCCTGGTCGCGCGCCCGGACAACAAGGACGACGCCCGTGTGCAGAAGCTGGCCAAGGCCCTGACCAGCCCGCAGGTGAAGGCCTTTATCGAGACCAAGTACAAGGGCGCGGTGCTGCCGGCGTTCTGATTGCGGCTGATCTGTTGATTTGAATGGTGGGTGTCGACCTTGGTCGACACTGCCTTCCCTGTAGAGCCGAGCCCACGCTCGGCTCTGCTGTTTCCGGCATTTCACCAACGGCAGCCGAGCATGGCTCGGCTCTACCGTGTCACTCCACGTGCCGCAGCAGGGCAGGGCATTGCAGTTTCAATCGACGTGGAAGGCGAGGGTGGCGGCAACCGCCTGCTGCCATCCCGCATACAGCTTCTCGCGCCGCGACACCTCCATCTGTGGCTCGAAGCGCCGGTCCAGGCCCCACTGTGCAGCGATCTGTTCGCGGCTGGACCAGAACCCGACGGCCAGGCCGGCCAGATAGGCCGCACCGAGCGCGGTGGTTTCGGTCAACCGCGGCCGCAGCAGCGGCACACCGAGGATGTCTGCCTGGAAGCTGGCCAGGAAGTCGTTGCCGATCGCACCGCCATCGGCGCGCAGTTCGGTCAGCGCGATACCGGCATCGGACTGCATGGCATCGAGCACGTCGCGGGTCTGGTAGGCCATCGCTTCCAGCGCGGCGCGCACGAAGTGCGCCTTGCGCGTGCCACGGGTCAATCCAAACATCGCACCGCGCACATCACTGCGCCAATAGGGTGCACCCAGGCCGACAAACGCCGGCACCAGATAGGCGCCGCCGCTGTCGGGCACCTGCGCGGCCAGTGCCTGGCTGTCGCTGGCGCGTTCGATCATGCGCAGTCCGTCGCGCAGCCACTGCACCACCGAGCCGGCGATGAAGATCGACCCTTCCAGCGCATACTCCACGCGCCCCTCCAGGCCCCAGGCAATGGTGGTCAGCAGGCCGTTGCGCGACCGCACCGCCTGCGCGCCGGTATGCATCAACATGAAGCAACCGGTGCCATAGGTGTTCTTGACCATGCCCGGCTGGAAACAGGCCTGGCCGAACAGTGCCGCCTGCTGGTCACCGGCGATGCCGGCGATCGGGATCGGGTGGTCGAAGAAGAACTGCGGCCGGGTGTGTGCGTACACCGCACTGGAGTCGCGCACCTGCGGCAGCATCGCGCGCGGGATGTCGAGCAGGGCCAGCAGATCGTCATCCCAGTCCAGCGTGTGGATGTTGAACAACAGCGTGCGCGCCGCGTTGCTGTAGTCGGTCACATGCGCCTGGCCGCCGCTGAGGTTCCACACCAGCCAGCTGTCGATGGTGCCAAACAGCAGCTCGCCACGTTCGGCGCGCTGCTGCGCACCTTCCACGTGGTCGAGGATCCAGCGCACCTTGGTCGCAGAGAAATAGGCATCGATCAGCAGGCCGGTCCGCTCGCGGATCAGCGCTTCATGGCCTTCGGACTTCAGGCGTTCACAGATGGCGTGGCTCTGCCGCGATTGCCAGACGATGGCGTTGTGGATCGGCTGGCCGGTGGCACGGTCCCAGACCACGGTGGTTTCGCGCTGGTTGGTGATGCCCAGTGCGGCGATATGACGCGGGTCGATCTGCCCGCGGCTGAGCAGTTCGGTCAGCGTGGCATAGACGCTGGTAAGGATCTCGCGCGGGTCATGCTCGACCCAGCCGGGTTGCGGGAAGATCTGCGCGAACTCGCGCTGCGCGCTGCCGATGATGTCGCCGGCACGGTCGAACAGGATCGCGCGCGAACTGGTGGTGCCCTGGTCGATGGCCAGCACGTAGCGGGGCGTCATGCAGCGTCTCCGGTAGAGCAGTCAGGGTAACTTACCTTTCTCTCTGTAGAGCCGAGCCATTGAGCGCTTGTAATTCTCAACGCCCCCCCGGCTTGGTGGGGCGTTACAACGGGTTGGTTGGATTCCCC
>NZ_JBAWUK010000053.1:6602-28777 GCF_037079935.1 Stenotrophomonas maltophilia group sp. Smal12
GCCGCCCCAATGTGTTGGGCCGCTGGGAAAGCCCCCTCAGTTCGGGGGGCTACTGCACGGGTCCCGTTATGGCATGTATGTATAATTACTTTTTTTCTTTTTCGAGCCGCGCTAGCCGGGCAGCATTGTCCAAACCGCCCCGCCCCAGGCCGCGGCTCTACACAGTGGAGTGTTCGATCCACGCCTGCAGCCGTGTCACCTGCGCAGCGTCCAGCCGCAACCCCAGCTTGCTCCTTCGCCACAGCACGTCCTCGGCAGTGCGCGCCCACTCTTGCTCGCGCAGAAAGGCCACTTCCCGGGCATGCAGGCCGCCGCCAAACGCCTCGCCAAGATCGTGCAGGCCCCGTACACCCTGCAGCAGTTCCGCGCTGCGACTGCCATAGGCCCAGGCCCAGCGTCGCGCGATACCTGCGGGCAACCAGGGTGCCGATACCTGCAGATGCGCGCCCGCCTGCGCGGCGTCGCCCCAGTCGCTGCCTGGCAGCGGGTCTCCGTTTGCTGTCCACGCCGCTCCCATCTGCGGCAGGGCGGGCCGCAGCAGCTCCAGCGCTTCCTCGGCCAGCACCCGGTAGGTGGTCAGCTTGCCGCCCAGCACATGCAGCGCCGGTGCCGGGTCCACCTGCAGCTGCAGGCGGTAATCGCGGCTGAGTCTTGCCGCGCGCGGATCGGGATCGGCCAGCAGCGGGCGGACACCGGCGAACTGCCAGACCACATCTTCCGGCGCGATGGGTTCATGCAGGTAGCGATTGGCCGCTTCGCACAGGTACGCCACCTCTGAAGGCAGCACGCTGCAGCGCGCCGGGTCGCCGCGATAGTCGGTGTCGGTGGTGCCAACCAGCAGGTGGTCGTGGGCGAAGGGCAACAGGAACACCACGCGTCCATCGGGTTGCTGCAGCAGGCACGCGCTGTCATCGGGCCAGGGCCGGTGCAGGACGATGTGGCTGCCTTGTACCAGCCGCAGCGCGGGGCCGCCACTGCGTGCCTCCATCCGTTCCAGCAGGCCGCCGGCCCACGGCCCTGCCGCATTGGCGACGGCGCGCGCGGTCACCTGCTGCTGGCCATCAGCGGATTCCAGCACGGCCTGCCACCGGCCCTGTAAGGGCTGCAGGTCGATGCAGCGGCTGCGTACACGCACCTGTGCGCCCCGCTGCGCGGCATCCAGGGCGTTGAGCAGCACCAGTCGCGCGTCATCGACCTGCGCGTCGGCGTAGCTGAAGGCCTGCCGCAGATCCGGGGAAAGCCAGGGGCCGAGCGGATCGCGCTGAAGGTCCAGGGCGCGCGAGGCGGGAAATGCCGGGCTGCGACGGCCCAGGTGGTCATACAGCCACAGTCCCGCGCGTAGCATCCAGCGTGGGCGCAGATGGGGTTCCCACGGCAGCACAAAGCGCAATGGATGGACCAGATGGGGCGCCTGTCGGCGTACCACCTCGCGTTCGCCCAGCGCCTTGCGCACCAGCCCGAGCTCGCCCTGTTCCAGGTAGCGCAGGCCGCCGTGGATCAGCTTGCTGCTGGCGCTGGAGGTATGCGCGGCCAGGTCGTGCTGCTCGCACAGCAGCACGCGCAGGCCGCGGCCGCTGGCGTCACGGGCGATGCCGGCACCGTTGATGCCGCCACCGATCACCAGCAGGTCGACGTCGTCCATCGTGTCTTCGCGTCCTGTTTGTGTAGAGCTGAGCCCATGTTCGGCTGCTTTCCGGGTCAGCCGGGCAAGCTCGACTCTACAAAAAAGCAGCCGAGCGCGGGCTCGGCTCTACACGCGGAACGCCGGTGACGGAAACGACGACGGGCCCCGAAGGGCCCGTCGCGTTGCATCAGTGAAGCAGGTGCAGCCTGGATCAGAAGCGGGCGCCGATGCCGAAGCCGACGGTCCACGGATCCATCTTGGCTTCGCCGATCTTCTCGCCGCCAACCTTGATGTCCGGGCGGGCGCGCATGTAGCGGGCGTCAGCACGGGCGAACCAGGTGGAGTTGATGTTCATGTCGACGCCGACGGTGCCGATCACGCCCTTGGCATCCTTGAAGCGGATGTCGGTGTCAGCGCCGTTGCCCAGCTTCTCGTTGCTGAAGCTCGACTGGTAGTAGCCGACGCCCACGAACGGACGGAACACGTTGTCAGCCTGGCCGAAGTGGTACTGGCCGCTCAGCGCGACCGGCTGCTGCTCGACCGAGCCCAGGCGGGCGTTGTTCGGGCCCTTGAACTTGTTGTCGAACTTGTCAGCGGCGCCCCACAGTTCAACGGCCCAGTTGTCGTTGATGTAGTAGCTGAAGCTGACGGTCGGCGCCGGGCCACCATCGGTCTTCTTCACGCCGGAGATCGGATCGTTCTTCGGTTCCAGCAGCGAGATGCCGCCAACAACGGCAAAATGCTTGCCCGACGCGGTGTCGGTGCTGCTGCTGTCCTGGGCGAAAGCGGCCGGCGCGAAGGCGGCGGAGGTCAGCAGGGCGAGACTCAGGATACGGATGGAGCGCATGGGGGTATCTCCTAATGTTTCTTGTTTTGGGCCCCCGGTTGCGGGGCGAGCACACCGTAGTCGCCCCAACATGAATCGAATCCGACGCACGTTAAAAAATAGTTTCCCTTGTTCAGCGACGGGTACGGAACGCCTTTATTCATGGGGTTTCTGGCGCTCGGGGACATTCATGCAGTTGGAGAAGATGTGAGCACAGCAACGTTGTGCATTGGCCTGCAAGCGCAGGTGAACGTGGAGTGCCGGGTGCTGCTGCTGGGCTCGATGCCGGGCGTGGCGTCCCTGCAGGAGCAGCGCTATTACGCCCATCCGCGCAACCGCTTCTGGCCGCTGATGGCCGACATCTGTGGTTTCGACGCGGATCTGGCCTACGCCGCGCGGCTGCAGGCATTGAATGCCGCGGGCATCGGCCTGTGGGATGTGATCGGTCGCTGCGAGCGCCGAGGCAGCCTGGATGCGGACATCGTGCGTGGCACGGAAGTGGCCAATGCACTGCCGGAACTGATCGCCACGTTGCCTGAGCTGACGCTGATCGGCTGCAATGGCGCTGCATCATGGCAGGCGTTCCAGCGCTGGGTGCTGCCGCAGCTGGAGGCCCCGCCACAGGTGGTTGCATTGCCCTCGACCAGCCCGGCCAATGCGGCGTGGTCGTTGCCGCGCCTGCGCCAGGCCTGGCAGCCGGTTGCAGACGCACTGGCGACATGAAGCGGACATCGTCCGGACAATACGCTACCGACTGGTCGCGGCCGGGACCCGTGGGCAACAGCCTGTCCCGGCTGCGTGCGTACTGAAAACACCTGTAACGGTTGGCGCTGGACCCCGCTGGCCGCACAATAGACGTTTCCCTACACCAGATTGCCGGAGTTATCCCCATGGCCGAAATCAAGGAAGCACTTGTCCCCGATATCGGTGACTACAGCGATATCCCGGTAATCGAGGTGCTTGTCGCCGTCGGCGACACGGTCAAGAAGGACCAGGGCCTGGTGACGCTGGAAAGCGACAAGGCGACCATGGAAGTGCCGTCCTCGGTGGCAGGCGTGGTCAAGGAACTGAAGGTCAAGGTGGGCGACAGCCTGTCCGAAGGCAAGGTCGTGGCGCTGATCGAAGTGGCCGAAGGCGAAGCCGCCGCGCCGGCCGCCGCCGCACCGGCACCGGCCAAGTCCGCTGCCCCGGCTGCCGCCACCCAGAGCGCGCCGGCCCCCGCCGCTGCTGCGGCGGCCGCTCCGGCCACTCCGGCCGCCAGCGGTGGCGCAGTGGAAGCGCTGGTGCCGGACATCGGCGACTACGCCGGAATTCCGGTCATCGAAGTGCTGGTCGCCGTCGGCGACACGGTCAAGAAGGACCAGGGCCTGGTCACGCTGGAAAGCGACAAGGCCACGATGGAGGTGCCGTCGTCTGTGGCCGGTGTGGTCAAGGAGATCAAGGTCAAGGTGGGCGACAATCTGTCGCAGGGCGACGTGGTTGCCATCATTGAAGCCGAAGGCGCTGCCGCGCCGGCACCGACCAAGGCGGCGGCGGCCGCTGCTCCGGCTGCCGCCGAGACCGCCACCAAGGTCGAGCCGGTCGCTGTGCCGGCACAGCCGGACAAGCTGGCGGCGCGCGAGATCGCCTCGGCCGGCACCCCGTCCAGCCCGCCGGTGCAGTTCAACGCCGATGGCGTGCTGCCGGCCAAGGTGCCGTACGCCACCCCGGCGGTGCGCGTGTTCGCCCGCGAGCTGGGCGTGGACCTGCTGCAGATCAACGGCACCGAGAAGGGCGGCCGCATCACCAAGGGTGACGTGCAGAAGTTCGTCAAGGCCGCGCTCAGCGGTGGTGTGCCGGCTGCCGGTGGTGCTGCCGTCGCTGCCGGCGGTGGCCTGAACCTGCTGCCGTGGCCGAAGGTCGACTTCAGCAAGTTCGGCGAGACGGAAGTGCAGCCGCTGTCGCGCATCAAGAAGATCTCCGGCGCGAACCTGGCCCGCAACTGGGCGATGATCCCGCACGTCACCCAGTTCGAACAGGCCGACATCACCGACCTGGAAGGCCTGCGCGTGGCGCTGAACAAGGAAAACGAGAAGGCCGGCATCAAGCTGACCATGCTCGCCTTCCTGATCAAGGCCAGCGCCGCGGCGCTGAAGAAGTTCCCGGAATTCAACGCCTCGCTCGACGCCAGCGGTGAAAACCTGACCCTGAAGAAGTACTTCCACATCGGCTTTGCCGCCGATACGCCGAACGGCCTGGTCGTGCCGGTCATCCGCGACGTGGACAAGAAGGGCGTGGTGCAGATCGCGCAGGAAACCGGCGAACTGGCCAAGAAGGCGCGCGACGGCAAGCTGGGCCCGGCCGACATGAGCGGCGGCTGCTTCTCGATCAGCTCGCTGGGCGGCATTGGCGGCACCGCGTTCACTCCGATCGTCAATGCACCGGAAGTGGCCATCCTGGGCGTGTCCAAGTCCTCCATCCAGCCGGTCTGGAATGGCAAGGAGTTCGCGCCGAAGCTGATGCTGCCGCTGTCGCTGAGCTACGACCACCGCGTCATCGACGGCGCCCTGGCCGCACGCTTCACCACGTACCTGTCGCAGGTGCTGGCCGACATGCGCCGCGTGCTGCTGTAAGGCATCGCTTCGCCCCCACCGTGCGGCCGCTGCCCCTGGCGCGGCCGCGTGAACAGATGCAGTGACAGCCCGCCGGCCCTGCCGGCCGGGCACAAGGAAAACCACCATGGCCACGATTGAAGTCAAGGTTCCCGACATCGGCGATTACAGCGATGTTCCGGTGATCGAAGTGTTGGTCGCCGTCGGCGACACGGTGAAGAAGGACCAGGGCCTGGTGACCCTGGAGTCGGACAAGGCCACCCTGGAAGTGCCGTCCTCGGCGGCCGGCGTGGTCAAGGAGATCAAGGTCAAGCTGGGCGACACCTTGTCCGAAGGCGCCGTGGTCGTGGTACTGGACGCTGAAGGCGCCGCCGATGCCCCGGCCAAGGCCGCTGCGCCGGCTCCGGCTGCGGCCGCTCCGGCCAGCAAGCCGCCGGTGACCCCCTCGCACCGCGCCCCGGCCGAGCCGGTGGCACCGAAGCCGGCGCTGTCCAGTGGCAAGCCGGCCGACATCGAATGCGAAATGGTCGTGCTGGGCTCCGGCCCGGGCGGCTACACCGCCGCCTTCCGCGCCGCCGACGTCGGCCTGGACACGGTGCTGGTCGAGCGCTACGCCAGCCTCGGCGGCGTCTGCCTCAACGTCGGTTGCATTCCGTCCAAGGCGCTGCTGCACGCCGCCGCGGTGATCGACGAAGTGGCCCACGCCGGCGATTTCGGCGTCGAGTTCGGCAAGCCGACCATCACCCTGGACAAGCTGCGCCAGTACAAGGAAAAGGTCGTCAACCAGCTGACCAAGGGCCTGGCCGGCATGGCCAAGCAGCGCAAGGTCCGCAACGTGCAGGGCGTCGGCAGGTTCATCTCGGCCAACGAACTGGAGATCACCGCCGCAGACGGCAGCACCCAGCTGCTGCGCTTCCAGAAGTGCATCATCGCCGCGGGTTCGCAGGCGGTGAAGCTGCCGAACTTCCCGTGGGACGACAAGCGCGTGATGGATTCCACCGACGCGCTGGAGCTGGCCGAAGTGCCGGGCTCGCTGCTGGTCGTCGGCGGCGGCATCATCGGCCTGGAAATGGCCACTGTGTACAGCGCACTGGGCAGCAAGGTCACCGTGGTCGAGTTCATGGACCAGCTGATGCCGGGCGCCGACAAGGACCTGGTCAAGCCGCTGGCCGACCGCCTGAAGAAGCAGGGCATCGAAGTGCACCTGAAGACCAAGGCCTCGGGCGTCACTGCCGATGCCAAGGGCATCACCGTGACCTTCGAGGCGGCCGAGGAAGGCCAGGCGCCGGCGCTGGCGCAGGGCACTTTCGACCGTGTGCTGGTGGCCGTCGGGCGTTCGCCGAATGGCAAGAAGATCGATGCCGAGAAGGCCGGCGTGCAGGTCACCGAGCGTGGCTTCATCCCGGTTGATCGCCAGATGCGCACCAACGTGCCGCACATCTTTGCCATCGGCGACATCGTCGGCAACCCGATGCTGGCCCACAAGGCCACGCACGAAGGCAAGCTGGCCGCCGAAGTGGCCGCTGGCCACAAGAAGGAGTGGGTGGCCCGGGTGATTCCGTCGGTGGCCTACACCAACCCGGAAATTGCCTGGGTGGGCGTGACCGAGACCGAAGCCAAGGCCAAGGGCCTGAAGGTCGGCGTGGCCAAGTTCCCGTGGGCCGCCAGCGGCCGCGCGATCGGCATCGGTCGCACCGAGGGCTTCACCAAGCTGATCTTCGATGAGGAGACCCACCGCATCATCGGCGGCGCGATCGTTGGCGTGCATGCCGGTGACCTGCTGGCCGAGATCGGCCTGGCCATCGAGATGGGTGCCGAAGCCGAAGACATCGGCCACACCATCCATGCGCACCCGACGCTGAGCGAATCGGTGGCGATGGCCTCGGAAATCTACGACGGCACGATCACCGATCTGTACATGCCGAAGAAGAAGTAAGGCGCCTGCGCCTTCACGAACGAAAAGCCCTGGCATCTACCGGGGCTTTTTGTTTCTTCGTTCGACGCCGTTGCGAGCGTTCGGGCCGCTGCGCGGGTGGCAGGCATTTGGACAAATGTCCCCCGTCGCCCGCCTGCGGCGGTCGCCTCCTCCTTTACTTTGTCCAAACGCCCTGCCACCCGCGCAGCGGCTCGGCTTGCGGATAGTAAGAGCCAGTGCCAAAGCCGCCCGGATGCCTGACACGCGGGGGGAGAGGGGCTTGCGTGCGAAGTAAAGGAGGAGGTGACGGCCGCAGGCCGGCGCCGGGGGACATTCGCACGCAAGCCCCTCTCCCCCCGCGCTCGACCAACCTGCTTCTCTGCTCGACGATGCCACAAAAAACGCGGCCCCGATGTTCCGGAGGCCGCGCCAGGAGAGATAGCGTGGAAGGGACGAGGGATCAGAACACGAAGCTGACGCCGGCCACCGGGCCCTTGAATTCCTGCTTCAGGCCGATGGTGCCGTCGCTGCCCTTCTTGTCCGCATCGAGCTTGAACCAGTCGTAGCCGGCGAACACACCGAAGTTCCTGGTGAAGCGGTAGTCGACGATGGCGTTGGCGCGGCTCAGATCGCCCTTGTAGTCATCGAAGCTGCCCCAGCGCGTGTTGAGGTACTGGCCCTGCAGGGTGATCATCCACTTCTCGGACGGGGTGAAGCTCAATCGCGCACCGACCACCGGCGCCACGCCGTCGGTCTTCTCGTTGAGGAACTGGCCTTCGTACACGGTGCCCAGATCGGCGTAGGCCTTGGTGCTGACCTTGGCGTACTCGGCACCCAGCTGCAGGCCCAGGTCGAACGTATCGGTGTCCACCACCGAGTAGTCATAGACCAGGCTGGCCACCTGGTACTTCAGTTCGCCCTTGACGAAGCTGCCGGACGGCACGTTGACGTCACCGAAGGAGATGTCCTGGCCGAGGGTCTCGCGGCGGTCCTTGTCGTACTTGAAATAGTTGAACAGCAGGCGCTGGCGGTTGCTGATGCGGAACATGCCGTCAATGCGCGGCTCCCACTCCTTGCCACCCAGCTTGAAGTCCTCGGAGAAGCCGATGTCCTGCCCGGCGACATTGGTCTTGCCGCGGAGCGTGTTGTCCGAGTCGATGTTCATCGCACCCAAGCGCAGGGCAAAGCGGTCGTCGCCTTCGGCGGCGTGGGCAGCGGTGGCGAACGAGGCGCCGGCGGCGATCAGGGAGAGAGCGAGCAGGGTGGGTACGGGGCGCATCGAAGAGTCCTTGCAGTGGTTCATCAGAATGAAGACCACTGTGCCGGACCGGCCCGTCCACCATCCGTGAACGTATGGTCCACGGCATGTGCACGGTTCAGTGCTGTCGCGGCGATGCAAAAAGATGGCCCCGGAGACGGGCTTCGGGGCCATCGTGGGACCTGCGGGGTGGAGCCGACGAGGATGCTGCAGGCAGGTCGAAAGATCGGACCTGCGCATCCGGCGAAAGTTCCTCGCCTGCGACCAAAGTTCAATACTGCGGTGCAGCATCATGTGGACGTCATTGTCCCCCGGGTGGTACGCAAAAATGTAACCGTTACCGCAACTTGCGGCTTCCCGGGATGAACAGGCAGCGGTTGTCTCGCAAATTGTCCCATTGCTATAATTTGGCGGCTCGATGAGGCCCCCCCCTGCTGTAGCCGCCTCAGCCTTCCACTTGCAACCACGCGGGACGTCCTGTGCTGAACTCCGTTGATGCGGGTCGGCGACTGATGCTGCGCGCCGCGGTCTACCCGCTGGCCGCGGTCGCTGTCCTGGCCCTGGCCTTCCTGCTGGTCGGTCCGAAATATGCCCTCGGCGCGCTGGCGTCCGGTGTGGCCATTTCGGCCGGTGGCTGGGTGGCGGCAAGGATGGCGCTGGGGGGCGGTGCGGTGGCCGCAGGATCGGCGATGGCTCGCCTGATCATTGCGATCGTGGCCAAGTGGGTCGTGGTTTTCGGCGTCCTGCTGGTGGGGTTCCTGGTCTTCAAGCTGCCTGCATTGGCGCTGTTGGCCGGTATCGCCGTCGGCTTGATGTTCCAGGTCCTGGCGATGGCCAGGCGTTGACAGAATTCAATTAACTGAAGGTTCCGGACACATGGCGGGCGAGGCTCTAACCCCTACCAGCTACATCCAGCATCACCTGCACAACCTGACCGCGCCGGTCGGCAAGGGTGAGGGTATGTTCTGGCATATCCACGTCGATACCTTCCTCACTGCGGTCCTGATGGGCCTGGTGATCGTTGTCGCGTTCTGGCTGGGCACCCGCAAGGCCACCGCCGGCGTGCCGGGCAAGTGGCAGGCCTTCGTCGAGATCTGCCTGGAGTTCGTCGACCGCCAGGCCAAGGACACCTACCACGGCAAGAGCAAGCTGGTCACGCCGATCGCCATCACCATCTTCTTCTGGATTCTGCTGATGAATCTGCTGAAGATGATCCCGGCCGATTTCATCGCCAAGCCGCTGGAATGGGCGGGCGTGCACTACTGGAAGCCGGTGCCGACCGCTGACGTCAATGCCACCCTGGGCATGGCCATCAGCGTGTTCTTCCTGATGCTGTTCTTCGCACTGAAGTCGAAGGGCCTGGGCGGCTTCATCAAGGAATTCCTGACGGCGCCGTTCGGCAAGTGGATGATGCCGTTCAACCTGATCCTCAACATCGTCGAGTGGCTGAGCAAGCCGATCTCGCTGGCGATGCGACTGTTCGGCAACATGTTCGGCGGCGAAATCGTGTTCCTGCTGATCTGGGTGCTGGGTGGTGCCGGTTTCTTCGGTGCCATTGCCGGTGGTGTGTTCGGCCTCGGCTGGATGCTGTTCCACCTGCTGGTGATCCCGCTGCAGGCCTTCATCTTCATGATGCTGTCGATCGTGTACCTGAGCCTGTCGGAAGACGCTCACTGAGTTTCAAGCTTCAACGCGTTTCAACCTTCATCCGTTTCATCACCCTTAGCAACTTAAGTTCCTGGAGATAACCATGTACTTCGCCGTCCTGACCAACTTCGCGCAGATTCAGAGCTCCACCGCCCTTGCCGTCGGCATCATGATCGGCCTGGCCGCGCTGGGCGCCGGTCTGGGTCTGGCCATCATGGCTGGTAAGTTCCTGGAGTCGGCCGCCCGCCAGCCGGAACTGATCCCGGTCCTGCAGGTCCGCATGTTCATCACCGCCGGCCTGATCGACGCCGCGTTCATCATCTCGGTCGCCGTTGGCCTGCTGCTGGCCTTCGCCAACCCGCTGTCGGCTGCCTTCGCTGGCGCCGTCACCAAGGCTCTGGCCGGCTGATACAGCGGTTTGAGACGACCGGGTGCTGATGCACCCGGTTTCGGATGAAGGCCGGATGTGCCGCTTCGGCGGCGCGTCCACCCCGAAACCAGCGATCGAGCTAACCATGAATATCAATTTCACCCTTCTTGCGCAGGCGCTGGCCTTCGCTGGTCTGATCTGGATCATCGCGACCAAGATCTGGCCGCCGCTGATGAACGCGATCGAAGAGCGCCAGCAGAAGATTGCTGAAGGCCTCGCTGCTGCCGACCGCAGCCAGAAAGATCTGGCCCAGGCGCAGGAGAAGGTCAACGAAGCGCTGAAGGAAGCCCGCACCAAGGCCAACGAGATCATCGATCAGGCCCATGCGCGTGCCAACCAGATCGTTGATGCTGCCCGCAACGAAGCGATCACCGAAGCCACCCGTCAGAAGGAACTGGCCCAGGCTGAAATCGACGCCGCCGCCAACCGTGCCCGTGAAGATCTGCGCAAGCAGGTGTCCGCGCTGGCCGTGACCGGTGCCGAAAAGCTGCTCAAGCGCGAAATCGACGCCAACGCCCACAAGGCGCTGCTCGACGAGCTGGCCTCGGAGATCTAAGGATGAGCCAGGCCCTCACGCTTGCCCGCCCGTACGCCCGCGCCGCGTTCGCGACCGCGCGCGACGAAGGCGCGTTCGCGCCGTGGTCGGACGCCCTGGCGTTCTCCGCCCACGTCGCCGCCGACCCGCGCGTGGCGGCCCTGCTCGCCAACCCGGAGCTGGGTCGTGACGACGCCGTCGCCCTGCTGGCGCCGGTGTCCCACGGCGAGACCTACTCGCGCTTCCTGGCCATCCTGGCCGAATCGCATCGCCTGCCGCTGCTGCCGGAAATCTCCGGCATGTTCGACGCCCTGCGCGCCGAAGCCGAGCACGTGGTCAAGGCCACCGTCACCTCGGCTGCCGAACTGTCGGCCGGTGAACTGGACGCGATCAAGGTCGCGCTGCGCAAGCGCTTCAACCGCGAGGTCGACGTGACCACCGCGGTCGATGCCTCGCTGATCGGCGGCGCCGTGATCGACGCCGGCGACGTGGTCATCGATGGTTCGCTGAAGGGCAAGCTGGCCCGTCTGCAGACCGCGCTCGCTAACTGAATTCATTTAACGTCCGGCCCCGCTGCCGGCACTAGGACTTGACGATGGCAACCACGCTCAACCCCTCCGAAATCAGCGAACTGATCAAGAACCGTATCGAGAAGGTCAAGCTGGCCGCGGAATCGCGCAACGAAGGCACCGTGACCAGCGTGTCCGACGGCATCGTGCGCATCTTCGGTCTGGCCGACGTGATGCAGGGCGAAATGATCGAACTGCCGAACAACACCTTCGCACTGGCCCTGAACCTGGAGCGCGACTCGGTCGGCGCCGTGGTCCTGGGTGACTACGAGCACCTGCGCGAAGGCGATGTCGCCAAGACCACCGGCCGCATCCTGGAAGTGCCGGTCGGTCCGGAACTGCTGGGTCGCGTCGTGAACGCGCTGGGCGAGCCGATCGACGGCAAGGGCCCGCTGGGCACCGACCTGACCGCTCCGGTGGAGCGCGTTGCTCCGGGCGTGATCTGGCGCAAGTCGGTCGACCAGCCGGTGCAGACCGGTTACAAGTCGGTCGACTCGATGATCCCGATCGGCCGTGGCCAGCGCGAGCTGATCATCGGTGACCGCCAGACCGGCAAGACCGCCATGGCGATCGATGCCGTGATCAACCAGAAGGGCACCGGCATCAAGTGCGTGTACGTTGCGATCGGCCAGAAGGCGTCGACCATCGCCAACATCGTGCGCAAGCTGGAAGAGAACGGCGCGCTGGCCCACACCATCGTGGTCGCCGCGACCGCTTCCGAATCGGCTGCCATGCAGTACATCAGCGCCTACTCGGGCTGCACCATGGGTGAGTACTTCATGGACCGCGGCGAAGACGCGCTGATCGTGTACGACGATCTGTCCAAGCAGGCTGTCGCCTACCGCCAGATCTCGCTGCTGCTGAAGCGCCCGCCGGGCCGCGAAGCCTACCCGGGTGACGTGTTCTACCTGCACTCCCGTCTGCTCGAGCGCGCTGCCCGCGTGTCCGAGGAATACGTCGAGAAGTTCACCGAAGGCAAGGTCACCGGCAAGACCGGTTCGCTGACCGCGCTGCCGATCATCGAAACCCAGGCCGGCGACGTGTCCGCGTTCGTTCCGACCAACGTGATCTCGATCACCGACGGCCAGATCTTCCTGGAAACCGACCTGTTCAACGCCGGCATCCGCCCGGCCGTGAACGCCGGTATCTCGGTGTCGCGCGTCGGTGGCTCGGCCCAGACCAAGATCATCAAGAAGCTGTCGGGCGGCATCCGTATCTCGCTGGCCCAGTACCGTGAACTGGCTGCCTTCGCGCAGTTCGCCTCGGACCTGGACGAAGCGACCCGCAAGCAGCTGGAGCGTGGCCAGCGCGTCACCGAGCTGATGAAGCAGAAGCAGTACGCGCCGATGTCGATCGCCAACCAGGCGCTGTCGATCTACGCCGTCAACGAGGGTTACCTCGACGACGTGCCGGTCAACAAGCTGCTGGCGTTCGAAGAAGGCCTGCACGCCCACTTCGCCAACACCCAGGGCGAGCTGGTCAGCAAGGTCAACGCTACCGGCGGTTGGGACAACGACATCGAAGGTGCCTTCAAGAAGGGCATCGCCGAGTTCAAGACCACCGGCAGCTGGTAATCGCGGTCCTGTAGAGCGGAGCCCCAGGCTCCGCTGGACCAGATGACAAACGGTTGAACAACGCGGGGCATCAGCCCCGCGCCACGGGAAACAAGAGATGGCAAGCGGACGCGAAATCAAAACCAAGATCAAGAGCGTGCAGAACACCCGCAAGGTGACGCGCGCCCTGGAAATGGTCTCGGCCTCCAAGATCCGCAAGGCGCAGGATCGGATGAAGACCTCGCGTCCGTACGCGCAGGCGATGAAGCAGGTGATCGGTCACCTGGCCCAGGCCAGCACCGACTACCAGCATCCGTTCCTGGTCGAGCGTGAGCAGGTCAAGCGGGTCGGTTTCATCGTGATCTCCTCCGATCGCGGTCTGGCCGGCGGCCTGAACAACAACCTGTTCCGCAAGATGCTGGGCGAAGCCAAGGCATGGCAGGACAAGGGTGCCGAAGTGGACCTGGTGACCATCGGCCAGAAGGCTTCGACCTTCTTCCGCCGCGTGAAGGTCAACATGGTCGGCAGCGTGACCCACATCGGCGACGTGCCGAAGCTGGAATCGCTGATCGGTGTGATCAAGGTCATGCTCGACGCCTTCACCGAAGGCAAGATCGACCGCGTGTACCTGGTCTACAACCGCTTCGTGAACACCATGGTGCAGAAGGCCAGCTTCGATCAGCTGCTGCCGCTGCCGCCGGCCGAGAAGCAGATCGCTCACCACGACTGGGACTACCTGTACGAACCCGATGCCGCGACCGTGCTGGAGCACGTGATGACGCGTTACATCGAGTCGCTGGTGTACCAGGCACTGCTGGAAAACGTCGCCTCCGAGCATGCCGCACGCATGGTCGCGATGAAGGCGGCGAGCGACAACGCCAACAAGCTGATCGGCACTCTGCAGCTCGTCTACAACAAGGCGCGCCAGGCAGCGATCACCCAGGAAATCTCCGAAATCGTCGGCGGCGCGGCAGCAGTCTGACCGCGTTCGTTCAAAGCACACATTAGAGGATGCAGCAATGAGTCAGGGCAAGATCGTTCAGATCATCGGCGCGGTCGTCGACGTCGAATTCCCGCGTGAATCGGTGCCGAAGGTGTACGACGCACTGAAGGTCGAAAACACCGAGATCACCCTCGAAGTCCAGCAGCAGCTGGGCGACGGCGTGGTGCGTACCATCGCCCTCGGTTCCACCGACGGCCTGAAGCGCAACCTGGTTGCCGTCAACACCGGCCGCGGCATCTCGGTGCCGGTCGGCGCCGGCACCCTGGGCCGCATCATGGACGTGCTGGGCCGTCCGATCGACGAAGCCGGCCCGGTCGCTGCCAGCGACAACTGGGAAATCCACCGCGCTGCGCCGTCGTATGAAGACCAGTCTCCGGCCACCGAGCTGCTGGAAACCGGCATCAAGGTCATCGACCTGATGTGCCCGTTCGCCAAGGGCGGCAAGGTCGGCCTGTTCGGCGGCGCCGGCGTCGGCAAGACCGTCAACATGATGGAGCTGATCAACAACATCGCCAAGGCGCACAGCGGCCTGTCCGTGTTCGCCGGCGTGGGTGAGCGTACCCGTGAGGGCAACGACTTCTACCACGAAATGAAGGACTCCAACGTCCTGGACAAGGTGGCGATGGTGTACGGCCAGATGAACGAGCCGCCGGGCAACCGCCTGCGCGTCGCGCTGACCGGCCTGACCATGGCCGAGTACTTCCGCGACGAGAAGGACGAGAACGGCAAGGGCAAGGACGTCCTGTTGTTCGTCGACAACATCTACCGCTACACCCTGGCCGGTACCGAAGTGTCGGCACTGCTGGGCCGTATGCCGTCCGCGGTGGGTTACCAGCCGACCCTGGCCGAGGAAATGGGCGTCCTGCAGGAGCGCATCACCTCGACCAAGAACGGCTCGATCACCTCGATCCAGGCCGTCTACGTTCCCGCGGACGACCTGACCGACCCGTCGCCGGCGACCACCTTCGCCCACCTGGACTCGACCGTCACCCTGTCGCGTTCGATCGCCTCGCTGGGTATCTACCCGGCCGTCGATCCGCTGGACTCCACCAGCCGCCAGATGGATCCGCTGGTGATCGGCCACGAGCACTACGACACCGCCCAGCGCGTCCAGCAGACCCTGCAGAAGTACAAGGAACTGAAGGACATCATCGCGATCCTGGGCATGGACGAACTGTCCGAAGAGGACAAGCAGGCCGTGTCGCGCGCCCGCAAGATCGAGCGCTTCTTCAGCCAGCCGTTCCACGTGGCCGAAGTGTTCACCGGTTCGCCGGGCAAGTACGTGCCGCTGAAGGACACCATCCGTGGCTTCAAGGCCATCGTCGATGGCGAGTACGACCACCTGCCGGAGCAGGCGTTCTACATGGTCGGCGGCATCGAAGAAGCGGTCGAGAAGGCCAAGAAGATGGCCGAGAAGGCCTGATCCGGGACGGGCAGGAGCGATCCTGGCCGACCTGACGCCGGCGCCGGGCAACCGCCCGCGCCGGTGGACCCCCACGGTGGCATTGCGCCACCGCGAACAGCGAAGAGATTTGCATGAGCACGATCCGTTGCGACATCGTCAGCGCCGAGCAGGAAATCTTCCGTGGCGAAGCGACCCTGGTCGTGGCCACCGGTGAGCTGGGCGAACTGGGCATCGCGCCCAAGCACGCGCCGCTGATCACCCGCCTGAAGCCGGGCAAGGTGGTGGTGACCACGCCGAACGGCGAGCAGCTGGATTTCGCCATTTCCGGCGGCATCCTGGAAGTGCAGCCGCAGGTGGTGACCGTGCTGGCCGACACCGCGATCCGCGCGCAGGACATCGACGAAGCCTCGGTCCGCAAGGCCAAGGAAGAAGCCGAGCGCATCCTGGCCAACCGCGGCGAAGCGATGGAAGTGGCCGAAGCCCAGCAGAAGCTGGCTGAAGCCGTCGTCCAGCTGCAGGCACTGGAACGCCTGCGCAAGAATCTCAAGCACTGAGGTTCGCGCGTCATCAAGCACAGGCGCCGGCTAGCTGCCGGCGTTTTTGTTTGTTCGCCACAGGAGCAGGGAATGCAGCACTACTCGACAGCGATTGAAGGCGGCAGCTCGCAGCGGCCGTGGCGCACACCGGCAGGCGTGTTCCTGATTGCGTGGATCGTTCTGTGCCTGCCATGGCTCAGTGGCATCAAGACCATCCCCTTCGATGCCGTGCAGCAGTTCTTCCCGGCGGTCAGTTTCAGTGCCGAGCAGCTGCGTCACCTGCAGGCCCCCTGGTGGAATCCGTATCTCTACGGTGGCTACCCGCAGGTGGCCGATCCGCAGATGATGACGCTGCAGCCGACGATGCTGCTGCCGATGCTGCTGGCGCCGGGCTCCCTGCACCTGTTCACGGTGGTGGTGCTGCTGCATGTGCTGGCAGGCGGCCTGGGTGCACTGCGGTTGAGCCGCGTGCAGGGCATGCCGCCGCCGGCGCAGCTGCTGTTCGCACTCACGCTGATGTTTGGAGGCGTGGCCGCGTCGCGCCTGCAGCACACGCCGATGATCATCAGCTACTGCCTGCTGCCCTGGCTGTGGCTGGGCCTGGAGCAGGTCCGCCGGCGGGGACGGATGCGCGACATCCTGCTGGCCGGTGTGGCCGGCGGGATGTGTACGCTTCAACTGACCCAGGTCACCTATTTCATCATCCTCGCGTGCGTGATCTACGCAGTAGCTGCTGTCGTGCTGGCACAGGGGCAGCGCATGCGCCTGCTGTGGCAGCTGGGCGTGGTGGCCATTCTCGCCGGCGTTGTCAGTGCGCCGCAGTGGCTGTCCACGCTGGCTTGGCTGGACCAGACCAATCGCAATGGCTTGACGTTGGAAGCCGCGCTGCCGGGTGCCATCCACTGGCAGACACTGGTGACACTGCTGTCGGGCAACGTGTTCTCGCAGGGGCGCGGCGACAGCTGGGCCTTCGGTGATATCAGCGCCGATTACCTCTATGTGGGGGCAGTGCCGCTGGCGCTGTGGCTGCTCTGGGGCGGTGAGGTGCTGCGGCGCAAGCCGGCGGCGACGCGCATCGCGCTGTGTGCGCTGACGCTGGCGATCATGGTCGCGGTGGGTGGCGCGACGCCGCTGTTTCCCTGGTTGTTTGGCTGGCTTCCGGGGCTGGACCTGTTCCGGCGCCCATCCGATGCGCTGTTCCTTACCGTGCCTCCGGCGGCGTGGCTGGGTGCCAATGCCCTGCAGGTTGCCCTGCAGCGGCAGCCATTGCGATTGCATCGGGTGTCCGTGGCGGTCGTCGCAGTGCTGGGTGCGTGCGCTGCATGGCTGGCGATCGATCATTGTCATCCGCTCGCTTTCGCCTGGCTTGCGGTCAGCGCCGCGCTGGGCGTAGCCGCGGTGCGGGTGCTGCGCCGCCACCAGGCGCCTGCGCGCTGGGTGCTGGTACTGGTGCTGTTGGACCTGCTGCTGTTCAACGTCGGCACCAGGTTCAACGCGGGCAGCGGCACAAAGTCGGTGCTCACCGCCGATCGTGCAGGTCCTGCGCAGCGCGCCTATGCGCTGCTGGCGGCAGAGCGGCATGTCGGCATACCCGAGCGCGCGGTGGTCTTCGGCATCGGCGGACTCACCAACGGCGCGGCGGTGCATGCCATTGCGCTGGCAAACGGCTACAACCCGCTGCTGGCAAGCGACTATCTGCAGATGACCGGGATGCCGGGCGAGCCGGTGGATACCTTCCAGCAGAAGGTCCCCACTGCCTGGATGCCAGACACCGCTGCTCCCCTGTACGACCTGCTGGGCGTGCGTTGGCTGCTGGCTCAGGAGCCGTTTCCGGGCTCCAGCGCGCACGGCGACCAGGTGGAACTTGCGCGGCGTGACAGCGTGCTGCCACGTGTACTGAATCCGCGGCAGGTGCGCCGCCATGAGGAGCGTCTACCGCCTGCGCCGCTGTTCAACCAGACCGATTTCAACCGGCAGCTATGGCTGCCGGCAGCCGCCAGCAGCCACTGTGCCGAACAGGATGCCGGCGAGGCCACGGTGCAGGTGCTGCACTACCAGCCGGGACGCATCGAGCTGACGGTGGTGGCCGACCACGCAGCATGGGTGGTGATCAACGAAACCACCGGTCGTGGCTGGCAGGCGCAGCTTGAGGATGGCCAGGTACTGCCGCTGCTGCGCGGCAATGGCCTCTTCCATGCGTTGTGCGTGCCGGCCGGGCAGCATCAGGTGCGGTTGCGCTACAGCGCGCTGCAGCTGTGGCGTGAGGGACTCGGCGCGCCTGTGCCAGAGCCGTGACGCTGACCGCTGACCGCGATCAGCGATACACCACATGGCGCATCAACAGGAACGACACGCACGCCAGCCCGCCTTCCACCAGCGGCTTGGCCAGCCACGTGTACTGCAGGCCCAGCGCCTGGTCGACCAGGCTGACCAGCAGCGTGCTCGCTGCCGTCAGCAGCAGCCACAGCCCGAAGAAGCGTGCGAAGCGCTTCCATCCCAGCTTGCCGGCACCGGCCTCGGCAAAGGTGTAGCGGCCGTTGAGCCAGAAGCCCAGCAGCATGCCGGCCAGGCGACCGGCGATGTTGGCCGGCGCGACCGGCATGCCCAGCGCGGTGGCGACCACGAACACCAGCCAATCGACCAGCAGCTGCACGAGCCCGATCACAAGGTAGGTGCTTCCCTGGCGGAGCAGGCTCATCGGCATGGTGAAGGAGGAGGGATGCCCATGTTAACGGCCCACGCTCTAGAATCACCGGCAACGAACTACGGACTGCTGCTCCCATGACCCAAGCCCTGCACGTCATCATCCTCGCCGCCGGCGCCGGCAAGCGCATGAAGTCGGTGCTGCCAAAGGTGCTGCAGCCGATCGCCGGCCAGCCGATGCTGGCGCACGTGATCGATGCGGCCCGCGAGCTGCAGCCGGCGGCCATCCACGTGGTTTACGGCCATGGTGGCGAGGCGGTGCGTCGGTACTTCGCCGGCCAACCCGACCTGCAGTGGGCCGAACAGGCCCAGCAGCTCGGTACCGGCCACGCAGTGGCGCAGGCAATGCCGCAGGTTCCCGACGCTGCGCAGGTGCTGGTGTTGTACGGCGATGTGCCGCTGATCCGCGCGCAGACCCTGCGCGACCTGCTCGCGCAGCCGGGCCGGCTGGCAGTGCTGGTGGCCGAAGTCGATGACCCGAGCGGGTACGGCCGCGTGCTGCGCGATGCAGAGGGCAAGGTGGGCTCCATCGTCGAGCAGAAGGACGCCACCGACGACCAGCTGCGCGTGCGCACGATCAACACCGGCATCATCGCCGCAGAGTCGACCGCGCTGCGCCGCTGGTTGTCGCAGCTGTCCAACAGCAATGCGCAGGGCGAGTACTACCTTACCGATGTGTTCGCGTTCGCCGCGCATGAGTACACCCCGGCCGAGATGGCCCTGGTCGCCGATGCACAGGAGGCTGAGGGCGCGAATGATCCGTGGCAGCTGTCGCAGCTGGAACGCGCCTGGCAGCGCCGTGCGGTGCGTGCTCTGTGCGCTCAGGGCGCGCGCGTGCGCGACCCGGCACGCCTGGATATCCGTGGCACCGTCACCGTGGGCAGCGATGTGCTGATCGATGTCGACGTTGTTCTTGAAGGCAACGTCGTGCTCGGTGACGGCGTTACCGTAGGCCCGTTCAACCGGCTGAAGGACGTCAACCTGGGGCCCGGCACCGAAGTGCGCGCGCATTGCGACCTGGAAGGCGTGGTCACCGAAGGTGCCGCGCAGATCGGCCCGTTCGCACGCTTGCGGCCGGGTACCGTGCTGGCCGATGGCGTACACGTCGGCAACTTCGTCGAAACCAAGAAGGTCACCCTCGGCGTCGGCAGCAAGGCGAACCATCTCACCTACCTGGGTGACGCGGTGATCGGCAGCAGGGTGAACATCGGTGCCGGCACCATCACCTGCAACTACGATGGCGTGAACAAGTCGACCACCACCATCGGCGACAACGCCTTCATCGGCTCCAACACCTCGCTGGTGGCGCCGATCACCATCGGCGAGGGCGCGACCATCGCTGCCGGGTCGGTCATCACCCGCACCGCGCCGGACGGCAAGCTGACGCTGGCACGTGCACGACAGGAAACCATCGATGGCTGGAAGCGCCCGGTCAAGAAGTCCTGAGCCACGGGTGCCGCGCACCGATGAGCTGGGTGTGCTGCCGACGATCGAACAGCGTGCCGGTGAACTGCTGAGGGGCCACGAGGCCTATCCGGTGTTTGCCGGCCACGGCCTGGACCTGCCGACGCTGCAGGAAGGCCGTGAGCGTGGACAGCTCTGGGTGGTGGATGGCGCCGGCGGCGGCATTGCCGGCTACCTGCTGGCCGGCGACCTGGCAGGCGAGTTCCATGTCCTGCAGATGGATGTGGATCCAGCGCACGCGCGTCGTGGCCATGGCCGTGCATTGCTGCGGCATGCCTTGGCGCAGGCCAGGGCCACCGGCTTTGCTGCAGCGGTGCTGACCACCTTGAGCGATGTACCGTGGAATGCAGCCTTCTATGCCAGCGAAGGATTCGTTGAAGTGCCGGAGGCGGAGTGGAACGATGGCCTGCGCGCCGTCATGGCCGAAGAGGCTGCGCTCGGGTTTCCGATGCACCTGCGGGTGGCGATGCGGCGGGTCTGGTAGGTGCCGACCCCGGTCGGCACATCCACGCATGGCGTGGATCTACCCGATTGGCCCGCTCACCCCACCGGCAACAGGATCGACACGCACAGCCCGCCATCACCGCGGTTCTGCAGCGACACCCGCCCACCGTGCGCCTCCACGATCTCGCGGGTCAGTGCCAGTCCCAACCCGGTACCGTTGCGCTTGGTCGAGTAGAACGGCATCAGCGCGTTCTGAAGCACCTGCTCGTTCATGCCCTTGCCACGGTCCAGCACATCCAGGCGCAGCCATTGCGGCAACCGCGTCAGCTGCACCTGCACGTCATCATTGGGCAGATCGGCTTCGGCACAGGCTTCATGCGCGTTCTTCAGCAGGTTCAACAGCGCCTGCCCGAACTGCGCGATGTCGATCCGGCTGCTCAGTTCCTCGTCCGGTTCACGTTCCATGCTGAACGGAATCTGCTGGCGCAGGCTGGACAGGAAGGGCGCCCAGTGCACGGTCTGCAGTTGCGGTTGCGGCAGCTTGGCGAAGCGCGCATAGCCACGGATGAATCCTTCCAGGTGGCGCGCGCGGTCTTCGATGGTGGTGAAGATCTCCGGCAGCCGATCGAAGCGCTCGCGCTGCACCAGCACGCCACCGGAGTGGGCCAGCGAGGCGATCGGTGCCAGTGAGTTGTTGAGCTCGTGGCTGATCACCCGGATCACCTTCTTCCACGTCTGCACTTCCTGGCGGCGCAGTTCGGCGGTGAGCAGGCGTACCAGCAGCAGGTCGTGCGGGCGGCCGTTGAGCTGGAAAGATCGGCGTGAAAGGTGATAGACCTGTTCGTCGTCCTCATCGCCGTCTTCGCCTTCCGCATGCACCGCAAACAGGCTGTCGCCGCCACGGGCGATGGCATCGCGCAGCTCCACCGGCACCTGTTCCAGCACCTCTTCCAGGCGCTGGCCTTCCAGCTTCCAGCCGCCATGCAGCAGCTTGCGCGCGGCCAGGTTGGAGAACACCACGCGGGCGATGCCATCGCCGCCGGAAGCAATCAGCAGCATCGCCACCGGGGTGTTCTGTACCATGGTGTCCAGCAGCAGTTCGCGCTGCACCAGGCCCTGCCGCTGCTCGCGCAGCACGTCGCCCAGTTCGCGGTGCGCCTGCACCAGGTCACCCAGTTCGTCGTTGCCCGGCCAGTACACACCGAAGTTGTACTCACCGTCGCGGTAGCTGCTGGTGGTGCCGGCCAAGGCGCGCATCAATGAACGTACCGGCGCGGTGGCACGGCGCAGGGTCCACCACATCAGCGACAGCAGGATCAGCGCCGACACCGTGGTCACCACCCAGCCATGGTCCATCCAGTAGGCCAGCAGCCACGGCAACGCGGCGGCCAGCGCCAGCACCGGCAGCAGGCGCAGGAACAGGCGGAAGGTGAACGAGCGCCGTTTCATTCGCGTGGGATGCCGTGCCGGTCCATGCGCCGGTACAGTGCCTGGCGGCTCAGGCCGAGTTCGGCGGCGGCCTGGGCGATGACGCCGTGGTTGCGCGTGGACCGGCCAGCCTTTCGTAGACATCCGGTTGCCATAATTGATGGCAATGACCGAGGTGTTTATGGGCAACAGCAAGCAGTACACGGATGAGTTCCGGGCAGAGGCGGTGAAGCAGGTGATCGAG
>NZ_JBAWUK010000054.1:0-27477 GCF_037079935.1 Stenotrophomonas maltophilia group sp. Smal12
CTCGATCACCTGCTTCACCGCCTCTGCCCGGAACTCATCCGTGTACTGCTTGCTGTTGCCCATAAACACCTCGGTCATTGCCATCAATTATGGCAACCGGATGTCTACGAAAGGCTGGCCGGTCCAGAGTTTATCGTCGGCGTTCTCAACTTGATGTTTGTGCAATAGGCGGTCTGCCCAGAAGTGTATCTTGTGCCGTCCTTCTTCACGGCACGCAGATGAGCGCGCCCGTAAGGGCGGCACTTGAAACGCCTCACGTCGAATGCCCATAGCGGTCGCATATGCCTTTCCAACGACCGGGGGGCTTGGTGGGGATGGCGTCGGCATCAGTGGCGCCACGACCTCTGACTCTGGGAGCTTTGAATAAACCTGAAGCCACTCAGGCAGATGAATATTCACCCTTATGTCAGAAGCCAAGCTATTTCCATTGTTTGCCACGCAAATTGTGAACGCTTTAGCTATGTCTTTATTCTTGCTGATTACGTAATTTAGTGCCAACTGTGGGTCTGATAGACTTTCAATGACGTGACTGGCTCGCCTCTTAAACCAAGCAACACTTTCGGGCCACTTAGGGTCAATCGAACCATCAATACAATCTATTCGATCACTTTTCTTTTTCAAATCAGCCATGGTCTCGACCGCAGAATCGCTCATTCGCTTGACAGAAATATCATCCGAATGATCTTCTCCAAGGCCATGCCATTGAATATATATGTTTGGCGATTTTTTTTGCGCCACCTGTTTTCCCTGCTCAAGCAGGACGGATAGATGTGCTTTAAGTTGAGATGTAATTTGCTTTCTTGTAGGAGTCTTTTCGTCTTGCTGCTTAAGGGAATAAGAAATCCTGCGGTGCTGCCTAATGTCAAATGGAAGGTCTTCGCCATCCCCGTATTCGGCATTGCACACGAGGATTATTTTTTCCCATCCTAACAATGCAACTGCGTAGCCCAACTCAATAAGAACGTTTGGATTTGGAGAAAGCCTTTTCCCGGCCGACTTGTCGCCAGTTACTATTGATATGTCCGCAACGAATGCGTCGCATGCCTTGATTTTATCCAGCACGGATTGAGAAATGTTTGGAGCCCCGGGAACTCCCTGGGTATCTCGATCAACGGTTGGCTCCAACTCAAAGCTGTCGTTGGTGTTTATTGCGGAAACAGCCGCCTGAAGTGCCGACTCAATGAAGCTTCGATTGGTGTTGTTGGGCAAGTCAGACTGCCAAGAATAAAATATTATGTATTTCATAAGTTGTAAACTTGCCTAACTATCTAATGGCCAGATCCCTGGGTCCGGTTATACGACTTATCCATGGTGCATCGTATGATGGGCCATCCCCCATGCTGCCAATCGATCTTAGGGCGCACGGGTCCGACTAACAAGCCGATGAATAACCGTACCCGGCAGGGTGCAGAGCGTGCGCTCCGGCGGGGGTCCGCTTTGGGTCGAAAGCGGACAATAGCACCGGGCCAGGCGCCGACGCAGTGCTGATGTCCGCTTCCGGCCAAGACTGGACCTCGACTATCCAAAGGTGCACAAATTGAGGTGTTCTCGACACTCTGCAGTAGAATATAAGCAGATTTTTCCGGGGACTCAGCTCTCCATCTAGCAGTGACAATCCTCTTCGATCAGCAACATAGGCGGGTGTAGGCGTCCGTCACGAAGGAAACTACCTTCGGTGCCAAGCAACGGTGGCTTCCCGATCCCTACAACACGATTGGCTGGCGCGGTGATCGGTACCGGGTTACTCGCGTGCTCCTGCTACCCGCACCTAGCTTAAGGCAGGGCTGATAGCGACGGTGCTACAAGTCTCTACCGGCACCTGTCGCGGGTCTCCGCCGCTTGGTGCACCTCTACGCCTACTATAGGTTGAGGTCCACCAGCGAGATTCCATCGGCGAAGGGTGGCGACCTCTCAGAGGCACCCCTGCCGGAAGTCCAGGGCTAAGTAACCGCATCAGCTTTTCGAGCCATCCGTACGGCCCGTGCAATGTGACAGCTGATCGGTCTCAGTTGGCTCTAGCCGATCTGGCCGAACCCGACTGGCGGTGCAGCCCCACGCCGAGCTGCACTGCCAAATTACAGGATACGCTGGCATCCAGGCCAAACTGATGTTCCACAATATCCCCCGGCCGAGGTCTTGGATCTTGCCATTGTGACTCGGGGAAATCTGGCTTCGAACCGCAAAGAATGACCTAGGAAGCTCGAACTAAAAATTAGGAGAGAGAGAGAATGGAAAAGCTCAAGCTCCAACTGGAGAACTGCTACGGAATCCGCAAGTTGGACGTCGTGCTGGACTTCGCCGGCACGGCAGCTATCGCCATCTACGCACCAAACGGCTCGATGAAGAGCTCTTTGGCATGCACACTTCAGGACATCGCCAATGGAAACCCATCGCGCGACAGAATTTTCCCGAACCGCGCGACGGTCCGCGTGGTCAGCGATGAGAACAATGCCGACCTCGTTGCTAGCGATGTACTCGTGCTTAGGCCATTTGAGGATTTCGCCAGCAATGGAAACGCCACCGCCACGCTCTTGGTGAATGCCACACTTCGTGAGGAGTATGAAGCGCTGCACACTGGAATCACCGCTGCGCGAGCAGCACTTGTCATGGCGATCAAGACCACCTCGAAAACCAGGCGCTCTGTGGAGCGCGAGATTCTGTCAACGTTTGCACCTGCAGACGGAGATTTCAACACTGCGTTGGTTGAGCTTAAGGATGAGCTGTCAAAGGACTTGAAGCCAGACTTCAAGGATGTCCCCTACGACGTGCTAAACGATGAGAAAGTCGTGGCATTCTTGGGCCAAGGTGATTTCCGCACGGCGATCAACGAGTACACGAAGAAGTACAACGAGTTGCTCGCCGCGTCGAAGTACTTCAAGAAGGGAGGCTTCAACTATTACGCGGCTACCAACGTCGCCAAGGAGCTGAAGATCAGTGGCTTCTTTAAGGCAAATCATACCGTTCGACTCAGCGGAGACGAAGAGAAGGAGATCAAATCCGAGACAGAGCTCCAAGCTCTTGTTGATGCAGAGCGCGCCAAAATCTCTGAGGATGCTGCTCTTCGGAGGAAGTACGAAGAGCTTGAAAAGCAGATTCAGAAGAACGCGCAGGTTCGCGAGTTTGAGGCGTACATGCAGGGGCACGAAGAACTGCTGCCCGAGCTGGCCGATCCAGCGGCCCTGAACAAGAAGCTCTGGCTGTCCTATCTGAAGGCAAATCACGATCTATACACTGACCTCATCAACAAGATCGAGAACGCTGCGGTTCGCTCAGCCAAGATTGAGGCGCAGGCCGGCCAAGAGCACACACAATGGCAGAGTGTGATTGATATCTTCAATAGCCGCTTCATCGTCCCGTTCCATCTCGAGGTGGCCAACAAGGTTCAAGTTGTTTTGGGCACGGAGACAGCACCGCGCCTGGGCTTTGTCTTCAAGGAGGGGGGTGATCAAGCACAAGTCGAACGAGACACGCTTCTACAGACGTTAAGTACTGGAGAAAGAAGAGCGTTTCACGTACTGACTATGTTGTTTGACATTGAGGTGCGCGGCTCGGCAGGCAAGCAGACACTCCTAGTTGTTGACGACATCGCCGACTCTTTTGACTACAAGAACAAGTACGCCATCATCCAGTACCTTTCCGACTTGGCTGAAGGTCAGAATTTCAAACTGCTCATCTTGACCCACAACTTTGATTTCTATCGGACCATCGAGAGCCGTCGTCTCGTTCATCGGAAGAACTGCTTCATGGTGTCAAAGACATCCACTGGGATAAGTCTGGAGGCTGCCCAGGGCGTGCGTAACGTCTTCATCAATGTGTGGAAACCCGCATTTTTCACCGATAACCGCAAGAAAATCTGCTGTATTCCCTTCATGCGCAACCTGATTGAGTACATGAAGGACGAACAAGATCCAGACTATCTTCTCCTCACGTCCCTGCTTCACTGGAAGGCCGGTACAGATCAGATCACCGTGGCGGATCTTGATGGCATCTACTCCAGGCTCTTTGGCATCAACGGACAGTCTGGCAACCCTGGAGAGCGACTCATCGATATTCTAGGCATTGAAGTCGCTACTTGTCTGCAGGCCCCGGATGGAATCAACTTCGAAAATAAGGTTGTGCTGGCGATTGCTACGCGCCTGCAAGCAGAGCGATTCATGGCGGGGAGGATCAACGATTCAGCTTGGCTGGCTGCGATTACAACCAACCAGACTCAGGCGCTACTGAAGCGCTATCGGAACGACTTTCCTGCCGAACTTCCCAACATTGGCGTCATTCAGCGCGTCCTACTGATGACGCCGGAGAACATTCATCTGAACTCTTTCATGTATGAGCCAATCTTGGACATGTCCGATCAGCATCTTCGCCGCGTCTACACGGAAGTCGCCGCATTGGTCTAGCGGCGGAGGACAGCTGTGCTTCCTGCATTACGGCGACCAGCGCAACGCCGCCGATGACCACGAACTAGTCCCGGAGTTTCGCAAACCACTGGCCAAACTCCGGCGCGCCGGCGATCAAGCGAAGACCTCATCGAGCAGGTCCCGCAGCGCGCCGTCCAGTCTCGGGTCGCCCTGTCCCTGCAGGGACAAGTACAGCGACAACCGGTCCACGGCGGCGCCCGCGCCGCCCAAGCGGGTGGAATAGGCCCAATGCTGCACATCTGCGTAGCCCTCGCCGGCCACGGGGAACCATTCTGGTTCCGGATGCCCACGGAAGTAGTCTCGAGGAGTCGCCGCGACCGGCCGCGCTGGTGCTGCCAGTTCGGTGAACACGGACAGACCGGTTTCCCCTGCAGCACGACAATCATCGGCCGGCAGCATGGCCAAGCCACCCTTGCCGATGCCGGTTGTGCGCAGCCCCGGCGAGCGCAGCCGCGGCAGCGCCGCCTCCCACAAGGACCGTCGCGTTTTGCAGGAACCGCAGGCTCGTCTCCCGTCCCTTGCGCCGGGCGCTGACCAAGTTAGCCGCCACCAGTTCGCGGGCTACCCGCGAGGCGGTCATTCGCGAATAGCCTGCCTCGCGCGCAAGTTCGAGCGGCACCCACGGGGCGCTCCCAGGGATGCCGCGCTCCTCAAGATCGGGCCGCAGTAGAGCGGCGATCAGAACTGCTTGCGCTGGGTGGCTCAGGTGCTTCCCAACGGATAGGGGCACCGGTGGAGACGAATCGCGCTCGCGCAGGCTCATCAGGAAACTCGGAGCGAACAGCTGGCTGCCAGGCACAACGAAATCCACACGAGACTCGATGAGCCTGGAGCGAGTGTATGGCGACACGCCCGAGAGCACGAGAACGACCCTCAAGCCGGCCTTTTCAGCCAGCAGGTGCACCTGTGCGATCAGCCGAGAAGGTGGCGTGGGTTCCGCCTGTGTCGGGACCTTGGCCAGCAGCACCCGCAGGCCCAGCAGATCAATCTCGGCTAGGCGGAACATGCTGTTGAGAGAGTGGGGCAAGAAGCGCGCCTTGGAATTAGGCCAGGGCTCGAACTCCGCGGCCATGTCGGGTAGTAAGTTCTGGAGGTAGTGGGCAGCAGCCTGGAGGTCGTTCATGCAACCGTATGTAACAAAGTAATTTGACAGTATCACAGAGCGGTTACGATCTAATCTGTCCGTTACAATCCCGTGCATGATCTACCCTGCTACCTAGACAGGCGAGCGCTCCACTCAGACTCGAGTTGCTTCCTCCTGCTCACTGGGGCGTTGACGAAGGACCGCAAGCGGTAGGTCATACGGGAACTAGGGGTGTGCCTCCCTCACGCCAAGCGGTCATCCGACGGCCTTGAATCCATTCGGCGCACTAGCTTGGCATTGCGCGGATGCATCTGAACTGGTCAATGGACTCGGCATCTAGACGCAATTGGACACTTACGCGTGCCCGTGCGCTCACGCGCCATTCTGCCGGGCGTACCAGGAGGCTCACGATGTGGACAAGGCCGCTCGATGCGCGCAATGTGCGCTGTGACCATTTGTAAGACGGAACTTCCCGTGCGGCCGACCATACTCGCATTGGATCTTGAGGGAACTCTCATATCCAATGCCATCAGCCAGATCCCCCGACCAGGTTTGCGTAGCTTTCTGGACGAAATGCGTTCAAATTTTGACAGTCTTGTCCTTTTTACCACCGTGCCGAAAGATCGTGCGCAAGCAATTGGAACTCTCTTAGCGAAAGAAGGCAGCGTCCCTGCGTGGTTCTCTGGGCTTCAATACATTGATTGGTCGGGAAGAACCAAGGACCTGCGCTACGTCTCCCCATACCTTGGCAATGCGCTGCTACTCGATGACCATGGTCCGTACGTCCATCCCGGACAAGAACATCTCTGGGTTGAGATTCCGCTCTTCGGGTCTCCTTATCCGCCAGACGATGACGGACTAGAGGTAGCCTCGCGCCTCATTCGCGCACGAATCAGCGAGCTTATCAGCGCGAGCAACGAAACTCGCCGAACAGAGCCGCATTGAACATGCGTCGGCCCTGCAGCTATCCGCGACCGCGATGGCGGCGTTCGGCCCTCAACCCTATGAACGGCCGACGCTATACTGGGCGCAAGCCGTCACGGCATGTCCTTCCATACACTACGGCTCTTTCTGTCGCCGAAATCGCGTACTGAATGAAGCGCCAGGTCGGCCGAAGTTCGGTGTGCTATCGACCACCTGGAGCGCTATGACTACAATGACCTTGCAACTGGTTCGAGCCTCAAGTAATCAGCCAATGTCGGGGAATTGTTACTCGTGCAGCGCAGGCGCCGACCCAATGCCGCTCCAACCTCTAACTCGCCCGGCTGCGCAATCGCTTAGCCTTCAGCATGGCCATTGGACTAACGGTGGGCACTGGTACTAGCGTGGTCAGGTGCTGTTCTAATCCCAATGCCTTGAGGACGGAGATCAGCGTGTGAAGCGTTGATCCTTGCCCACTCTCAAGCTGCACCAATGCTCTGCGAGAGATCCCGGCTTTATCGGCCAACGCTGCCTGGGACACGTTGGAGAGAAGGCGACGCGCCCTCAACCGCTTTCCCAGGGCTTCCGCAATCTCTTCAGGAGACTGGACTGGCATGTGACTCATTTGCGCGCAAAAGTGCTCATTAGGGCCTCTCTTCACAGGTTGTACGCGGAATGCTGCGCAATCCCAGCTTCTCCGCGCCCCGTAAAAATGGCAATGAAAGCAAGGCAGCGCCCCATTGTTACACTCGGATAGTCAAGATCGATGGCCACTTGGCCGATGTAGATCGACCCAAGCTTCTGCAGGATGCGGAAGGATCTGCGCGTGCTCTTAAGTCAAGGGTAGCGCAACGCGATTGATAGCCTTCGAGGACATCCACGTCCCAGCTAGTAGTGCTAAGTGCTATCCCCACCAGAGGGCCCGAGAGATTGGTGGGAACACGCCCCGCGAGCGGAAATGAATAGGTGCATGGCCTGCCTTGACTCCATGGCCTCCAATGGCAGCTCGATTCTCAATCGATAGCAGATTGATCTTGCATAAGCGATCTGGGCTTTGGTTGGCCGCTTTATGTCCCAGTCCAATAGCTCCGGCACCAGGCGCGAGAATTCGGCAGCCAGTCGCCTCGAGATCGCACCTGAATGGCCTCCCTGCTGGAGCTTCTCGAGCTGACGACGTAGGTCGAGCTCCGACTCTTTGGTTAGGGAGAGCTCCAACGTGAACTCTGAGTCTGAATCCACCAAGAAGAAGCTCATTTCAGCACCCCAGCAGGTTACGGGACAGTCACCAGCGCCAATGCCTCGATCACCAGTGCCGGCCGGACGCTACCGTAAGTACTGTAGACCAAAAGTACTGCACGACGAAAGCTTAGGGCGTGAAAGCGCCACCGCCCCAGCAAGCTCTAGGGACTGCCATTAGGGAGGGCAGGCTGGCGCTGGGCGTCTCCCAGGAAGAGTTTGCAGCTCAACTCGGTATGCATCGGACGCAGCTTGGCCATATCGAGCAAGGCAAGAAGGACTGCCGGCTCTCCACGATCATCCGGATTGCAACGGCTCTGGATGTGCCGGCTTCGTCCTTGCTTACATCAGCTGGCCTTTGATGGGCCAACCAGTCACGCCAGCAAGTTGGCGCTAGCACGCGGGGTCGTGACGTTAGCGACACGACTGCCGATGAGGATCCAACTATCGAACTCGCTTCGGTCCTTTGTCGGTACACCGCTTGAGCCTGTCACTACGCGCACGCTCCTGCGCGAGCTTCTCGCGAACATCTGTCAGCTCGCAGGCCAGCTCCCCACACAGCGTTGTAAGTACCTTCACTTTCGCCTTCTCAGATTCATATCTGACTCTCAACATCTCCAGCTTCAAAGCATCAGCCGCCCGGGCGCTCGGAGCATCCTGCGCAGATACCGCATCATTGAGCTTGCCCAAGGCCACTCTGTGTGATTTATAGAAAGCTTGTCTACTGATACCGCATGCGGAAGCGATGGAGACCACCGTAGGCTTAGGGCCACCCGCCCTCCAGCGAGCAATCTGCGCCTCAGTCTCGGCTAAAACTATCTGGCGCATCAGGGGCTACTCCCTATTTTCTTCAGGATCAGCTCCGTCGAAGCCAGGCGCTCTTCAGCAATGCGACGAGACTGCTCGGGAATTCCCCTCAGCTTGAGGAAACTGATCAGATCTTGCCTTCGCAACTCCCACCAAGGGGCGTGCTTGGCTGTAGCCGTAAAGTTGAGACAACCAGCACATGTGGAAGGAGTGCGCTTGCCGGGATTTGGGCCATTCGCATCGCCGTCACAGCGACTTCGCGCCTCGCGATAGAAGCAATAGCCCCAGTCGCAAGGACCGAGTACCACACCGGCACCCAGCATCCTCATCACTTCGAGATTTGTCGATGCTCGCTCCAAGACCCCGTTCATCCGTGAAATGCTTTCCGCGATAACAGGTGTAGGCAAGTTCGTATAGACGTTCTCAGCACTAATCAAATCACCCATAGCGCTCACTACCTCATTTGCGTTCTCCTCCTCAAGCAAAGTTGAGAGATCACGATCCAGACCAACATAGTAGGTGTCAGTGATCCTGGCTTCCAAATGTCCGTACTGATATGCCAGAGCACCCAAACTCGAGCGGTCGCGCCGCGCAATGAAGCGCGCCATGAATCGGCGTAATGGTCGAAAGTTCAATTTCTCAGAATCAAGCCCAGGAATACTAGCCTCAGCGAATGCTCTCATGCTCCTGCGGAGTGCAACATAGCCATCGACTCTAGCACCACGCTGATCATCTCGAGCTTCAGCCGGTCCGCGTCCTCTATACATATTCAGCACGAAGAGCGCGGCGGTCCCGACATGATCACGAATCGGGCGCCCCAATCGCTCCAAGAATGCAATTGCGTCAGAGACTGCTGGCGCTGCGACCCATTCATGCGGCCTACCAGATTTGCTCAGAACCCCTTCGATCAAATCGGAGGTCTCTGCACCCGCCGGCATACCGAGCACATTGGATGGCTTTACGCTTGCAGTCGTGAGCCGACGAGATTCGGATGGCCTCATGGAACTGAGCAAAGATATAATGAAGATCGCCGCTCCCTCAGCGATCTTCAGCATTATTTGCTCGCCGTAGCCAACTCTTGGATCCAACTTAGCTAGAGCTTTTGATCTGAAACCATTGAAGGGCAAAGATCGCTTAGCGATGTAGAAGGAGTTCATCCTTCGGCCTGCTGAGCACAGCCTCCCAGCCTCTATCGCCATTACCTCACCCATGAAGGCTTCTATTGTGGGCCCATCTTCCTCTATTAGGTTGATTGCATCTGCCAAGAGCATGAGACATTCCTGCTCACTCAGGTCGTCATCCACCTTTCTTTTCTTAGCTGCAACTGATGCCTCCTTCGACATCCTTTTTCCTACGCGGACCATCTCTGCGCGCACTACTGCAGACACATCTCCCACGTTGAGTAGAAAATCCTCGACACAGATGAATTTGGCCCGCATCCGAGTAGCACCCGCCTCCACACGGCCGACTGCGCGACTAGCATCGGTCCATGGGCAAATGAGCTCGGGACTCAGATCGCTTGGCGAATCCACGCCTTCCTCATAGCACCAAACGGCAAAGCTTCTAAGGACGATAAATCGTTCGTAGAGGACAAGAGCATAGCGTGTCGATCGTTCCAGCCTACCAAGCATGGCAAGTGCCAAATAGATCTTTATCGGCACTTTCCAGCCATCAGGGATGCACGAGAAATCGAGCCTCCGCGTCTCCACAATCCCGTCGATAACGTTTCGTCTGAGGAACCACTCATCATCCTCGAAGTTGATACCGAGACCGTCGAGAGACAATTCGCTGACCGGCGGCGTGGCTTGACGCAAGGATTTCATGGCTACTCCAGACCAATAACAGGGACAGATACGGAGAGCTTCTCTGCTTCACGAAGAACCACTTTCGTAACCCTGCCAAGCAACGCAGACAGGATTTCGTGCGAATTCTCGTAAGCGTGCTTGTACCTGGCAGCCACGTCACGAGAGGTCACCGCCAGTGTCTTGATTTCGTCAAGTTCCCGTTGAGCAGCAATCATGCGTGCAACGTGCCGCGGACTATCCAGCACAGCTACGCTATTGGGGCAGAAGGCGCAGTAAAGGAAATCCAGGCACTTCTGACCCTTCTTGGATGCGGGCGCTTCACCTGAGAGCGCGTCGGTGCAGTCGTAACCCTGGGTAGTCTCGTAGTTTCTTGGATGCAAGCCCACCGCTTTTGCGGACTGGACTACCTTCCCCATAAATCCCAACAATTTCGCTTGTGCGGCCCCCTTGCGCTCAGGCGACCTAATATAGAGGCCGGTGGTCTTGGAATTCTTGTGCTGAAGCTCGGATTGGACTCGCTCAATCTTCTCGCCTCGATTCCCAAGGAGCCTCGCGCCGGACAACCTCAAGTCAACAAAATTGAAGTCGGGTAGGCCATGCCGGTCTATGAACAGCGCCAGTTCGTTGTGCCATGACTGAATCGACACGCGACCTATGCTGCCACGACACAAACTAAGGAAGACCGTGTCCGCACGAGCACCCGCAGCGATACGAAGTACCGAAGTGAATTCGACTACCTCGCCGATCAATTTTGGGATGGCGTACGCACCTTCGGTACTGACTGAAGCCGAGCTCTGCTCAGTCGCCCTGAATTTATCCCAGGTGAATTCTTTCTTTAATGGGTCCACGGCATGATCACTGATGCAATCAACGCATAAGGCCATCAAACCCCCAGGATTCCCGCCCGTTTCGATTGCTATGTAGAGCAGGTATGGGATGTAGTCGCAGATCTCTAGAAATAGGTACCTCTTTAGAGGCCGGTACTTTACGCTGTATGGCGTAAAGCCCGCCGCACAGAGATTTATCTTTCCGAGTACACCTTGGGCCATCCCTCGGCGCATGCCATCTAGGTCAGCTCTATCCTTGGCTGTAAGGCATTGCACATCAGCTCCATTTGCCAATGACGCCATCACCCTTGTACGCGCCCTTACCTCATCGATCCCCTTCTTTGAAGCGATGAGAATGCTACGCATCTCCTCTTCGGAAAGGATGTTTTCTCGAGAACACTCCTCTTCCCTCTGGAACTGACCTCGGGGGAAATATATGTTCATCCATGTCACCGAGTTCTCGGTGTCGTTAGTGGCGAGCCAAGCATATATCTGTCGAAGCAGGTTAAAATGGCTTCCCCCAGTCTTTAGCAAGAGCTTCGCCTTAAGCCACTCCGCGTATCTCTGCGAGATCGTAGAGGACCTCATATTCTTCCACGGGTCGCCATCCAGCTCGGTCAGAAAGTTTGCGAACTTTCGGATTGAGCCCCATGCTTGCTTTCGACTCTGCACCCTGTAAGTAGAGGTCACGCCGGTGAAGGCATTCAGCAACGCGTGAGTGGGCTTGCGGGGAAGGCCTAGCCGGGAGAAGTCATAGATGTTGACTGGGTCGCCAGGCGCATCGCCGGCGAAGACGGCCTCTGAGACGCCACTCATCCCAATGCCTCCTCTGTCTCAAGGATTGCCCTAAGCGTGCCTGAATCTATGGAGCTGACGGAGGCCAAGTAAAGCTCGGTTGTCTCTGCACTGTTGTGCGCAAGAAGATGCTGAATGACCTTGATCGAGTTGATGTTTGCACCTCGCCTCTCCATCTCCTCGAGACGACTCTTCATATGCGCGGCGAAGGTATGTCGCGACATGTGCGGTGTCACGTTCAGGCCAAGCACTTTCGCAGCTCGCCTGAAGGCTTGGTAGTAGGACTTCGATGTGACCGGCCTGCCTCTCGAGTTCAGAAAGACCCGGCTTGTTTTCTCAGTGGAGTTCGCAGCTGCCTTGTTCCTACTTGTCTGGCAGTAATCGAGTGTTCGTTGTGCCAAGCGGGAGGTCACCACCAGATTGATGACTTTTCCGCCCTTGGTACGAGTCTCGATGTAGTTGACATTCAGTGCGGTCTTTGGAAGCTGTGTGAGATCGAGATCTGCGACGGTGGTGCGACGAGCGCCCGTCCCGAGAGTCCAAAGGAACATCAGTGAGTAAGGCATTTTCAGGGTTGCCGCCATGAGCGAAGTCTCCTCCGGACTCATGGCACGCACTTTTCTCTTGTAAGCCTTTGCCCGCCGCAGCCGACTAGTTCGAGCGAGGAACTGTTTGATCGGCTCCGTCTCCCAGGACCCGCCTGAGTCTGCCAGGCCCTCACCGTCCCAATGCTCCAGAAACTTGTAGAACTCTCGAACGGTGGTCGTCCGTAGGTTGATCGTTTCGCTAGCTAGTCTTCTCTTTCGATTCGGTGCCGAGGACAAGAAGCGACGGTACTCGCTGAGCAGCAATGCAGTCGGTCTCGTCCAGTCGCCTCCGTTGCATTCGACGAATTCCAGCCAGCTCTTCAGCCCTTCGGCGTAAGTGGAGAGCGTCTTCTCCCTGCTACGGGTGGAGTCGATTCGAAATGTGTCCAGGAGAAACGCAAAGGCCCCCCAATGAAGCTGCCCTTCTTCAGAAACCAGAAGGGGGAAGCGGGGCTCGAGTCTCGGGAGGGGCGTCTCTTCAAGCGCCGCAGAAGCCGGAATGAGCTTGTTCAGCTCGGTAAGCGGGATCTCTGAAGTCCGTAGCAGATGCATTGAGCACTCCCAGTGGGTTTACATGTACCATGCTACCCTAATTCCAGAGTGGAACCGCAGTGCATTGGAAACCCTGCGAGAGTCGCTGGAATCCGGCCACATCCGCATCGCCCGCGCGGCACGCAGCGTGCAGTATCCGGCGCGATTCCAGCTGGTGGCGGCGATGAATCCCTGCCCCTGCGGCTGGGCCGGCGACCGCAGTAACCGCTGCCTGTGCAGTGATGATCGCATCAACCGCTACCGTGCGCGGGTTTCTGGCCCGCTGCTGGACCGCATCGACCTGCATATCAGTGTGGCGCGTATGGACGCAGTGGAGTTGCGGGAGAGCACGCCACTGGGTGAGCCCAGTGCTGCGGTACGTGCACGGGTGGAAGCCTCCCATGCCCGGCAGCAGGCGCGTGGCGGGCTCAATGCGCATCTCCCGCCAGCGGCGCTGCGGGCGTGTACCCGACTGAGCGAGGGCGATCAGGACATGCTGGAGCAGGCCATCGAGCGTCTGCAGCTTTCCGCACGTGCGATGCACCGGATTCTGCGGGTGGCGCGCACGATTGCGGATCTGGCGGGTTGCGAGGTGATCCAGACGGCGCATCTGGCTGAAGCGATTGGCTATCGGCAGTTGGACCGGGGAAAGCCTTAGAAATGCCGGTCGGGTTGGCTATTGGTAGAGTCGACCGTTGGTCGACTCTCGCGCGAAGCGCGGCCTTCTGAGAGGTAGATGCGAAGAGCGCTCGACTAACAGTCGACCCCACCAAGGGCAGGCATCAGGCTGCCGAATTCACCCGTCCCCGCTTCGCCAGCAACGCCACCCGACGGCTGACCAGCGCATGGAGCTCCGCCAGCTCCGATGCCCGGCCAGCCGTCATGTTGTCGCCGAACAACACCCGTGACAGTCCCGCCGCGTCGCTGTCCTCCGGGTGCTGCCAGCGGTCGCGATACACCTTCTGGCACACCAGCCACGCCTGCGGCAGCCCTCCGCCGGGCAGCGGGCGGACCACGCGTTCGTAGACGTGCCAGAACTGGTACTCGGCCTGCAGGTCGATCACAGGTGCCACGGACGGCGCCTGCCGGGGCCGTCCTGGGCCTCGGATGCCGAACAACCGGGTTGGCGGGGTCTGCTGTGCCATGCGCACAGGATGACCCAGCAACATTGTGGGAACCTTGCGTCGCCGCCAGAAAATCCCTGTTGATTGCGCAAGGCGGGGTTTGGGCGTTTCTAGGGGGTCAGAACGCCATCGAGGTACTGAACATCAGCTGCCGTGGCGCGCTGCGCTGCAGAGTCTGGTAGTCCCCCCGAGAACGACGAGCCGGCGATGGTGGCGGTGCCGATGTTGTGGCGATTGAACAGGTTGCTCACGTCCAGCCGCAGCTCCAGCCCGGGCACTGGGCTGTCCGCACCGAATCGATACGCAGCATAGGTGTTGACCTGCCAGAACGTGGGCACGCGGATGTCGTTCTCGTAGGTGAAGGGCTGGCGCAGGTACGAGGTGCTGGTGGCACCGAAACGCCAGTCACCGAAGTGGGCGGACAGGTCGCTGACCAGCGAGATCTGTGGGCAGCCCGGCTGGGCGTTGCCCTTGATCGGGTACACCGTGTCACCCACCGCGAAATCGCTGTCGTAGTACGAACGGGCCACGGCCACGCCCTGGTAGAACTGCAGGTGGTCGGTGAGGTCGGCGGTGGTGCCAAGGTCGGCACCGATCACGTGCATCTTCGGCATCAACCGCACGGTGTTGATCTGTGCGAACTGGGTGCCGATGGCGGCCGACAGCAGGCGGTTGCGGATGTCGTTGTAGAACACGTCGCCGGTGATCGTCAGCCGGTCGAAGCGATGCGATGCACCCACGGTGAGGTTCCAGTTCTTTTCCGGACGCAGGGTACCCGCTACGCGGTCGAACTCTTCCTGGTCGGTGATGGTCCACGCCGAGGCGGTGTAACCGATGTTGCCGCGCTGAGCGACGCGATAGCCGTTCATGGTATTGGCCAGGTCGATGAAGGCATCGGTGGATTCGGTCGGGCTTTAGAACAGCGAGACGTGCGGCAGGAAGTTGCTCTTCGCGCGCAGCGTGCCGTTCACCGGCCGGTCCTTGGCATCACCCAGGCCGCCACCGCGGGTGCGGAAGTCCACGGCCTTGAAGCCGACACCCAGCTTCAGCGTGTCGTTCAACACGATGTCGTCCTGCAGGTAGAACTGGCGCGAGCGGGTCACCCAGCTCGATGCGTTGTCGGTCTTGAACGCGGGACCGTACACATCGAACGGACCGGTGGCCTTCAGCGGCGGGCCCTCGCCCAGCAGTGGCTGCTGGTACCACTCGGTCTTGGCCGCAGCCTTGCTCTTCTCCTGCCAGAAGCCGGCGGTGAAGGTGTGCGCGCCGGTCTCGAACTGCAGGTTGACCATGCTGCCCAGGCGGTTGAGGCCCGGCGTCTGTACCTGTTCGGAGAACGGTGCGCCGTTGGGCGACGGTACGGTCGGGTCGGTCAGCGTGGCCTGGGTGTGGCTGTTGGCGTTGTACAGCTGCACGTTGCCACTCAGCGCCGGGGTGATCTGGAAGCGATGGTTGATCGATGACACGCGGTCGCGGGTGGTCTGGCCGGTGTCGTACGGAATCAGTTCGGACAGCTCACCGCAGGTGTAGGCGCCGCAGGATTTGTCCGCGTTTTCCGGCGAGGCCACGTACCACGCCCACGCATAATCGGGATAGAAGATGTCGGCCTTCCAGCCCAGCTTGCGGATCATGTCGAAGGAGATGTTGTTGTAGCCCCAGACCTTGGCCTTGCTGTCGGACAGGAACACGGTGACATCGCCCCAGGCGACGTCCTGCTGCAGCTTCAGGTCACCGCGCAGGAAATTCTGCGTGCCCTCGCCCTGATACTTGTCGGCGGACACGCGCTGCAGGTCGACCAGCACTTTCGGGCCCTGCTCGCCGAGCTGGCCGGTCTGCCCCGATACGGTGGTGACCAACGTGTTGTTGCTGCCCACACCCTGCTTCACGCGCAGGCTGGGCGTGTCCTGCAGGTCGCGCAGGCGGTATTCCAGGCTGCCGCCGTTGACGCTGCTGGAGAACACGCCGACCGGTGCGCCGCCAGGGCTGACCGTGATCGCGCCGATGCCATCGGGCACGCCCACGTTCACCACGCTGGTGCCGGTAAGCGAGAGGAAGCCGTTGTCGTTCAGCGGCACGCCCTCGAAGGTGATGCCCATTTCATTCATGCGGAAGCCGCGCACGAACAGGCTGGTGGCCGAGATATCCAGGCCCAGCCCGTCGGTGGCGGTGTAGCTGGCGCCCGGCACCTGCTTGAGCATGGCCAAGCCGTTGTTGCCGGTGACCATCGCGTCGAGGTCTTCGGCCTTGATGATGTAGCGGTTGGGACCAACCACCTGGGTCGGTGCCACGGCCGCACCGCGCGGTGTGGCGATGACCTGCAGGGCGTTGAGCGTGGTGGGCGTGTCGAGCGCGGCGTCGTGCGTTTCTGCGGCGTACGCAGGTGTGGTGATGGCCGCGATGATGGCCAGGGCAAGGCGCGTCGTGGGTGGGGTGTTCATGGGCAGATCCAGGTGCAGGGAGAGAGCGGCGCAGGCGCACGCCCAGCGCGTTGCAGCACCGGTGTCGGTACCCTGGCTGGCGGTGCGATTGCGTTGAGGGAGTGACGGCGCGGTGCGCGACGGTCAGCAGAGGAAGACGATCCTCTGCCTCAAAATTCGATGGAGTGATTTCGACGTGCGAAATTCTTGCATCGCACTGCCGCATCCGCCATTGCACCGTGGTACAGCGCAGATGGTGATGGGGATGTATGGGCTATACGCAGGTATACATCCAAGCCAGGCTAGCGAGCAGTCGTGGACTGCTTCCACTCATCGATCAGAGCCACAACGGCAGCATGCAGCTGGGCGGCATCAAGCTCATACGCATGGCGATCTACATCTTCGTCGCAATACATGTCAGCAGCACAGAAGATGCTGGACAGGCACGTTGAAAGCGCTACGTCATCCAAAGCCGGCAAGTCGAGATCCCGCTCGATCTTCCATAGCTCGATGTAGGACTCGGAGAAAACTTGCGCCGACAACCGCTCGTTGGCGAAGGACTGAGCAAACATCATCAAAGTCCAGCTCATGATGTGCGTCCGATCATTGCAGGACGAAGCGCTCAATGGCACGTGCCACGCCTTCGTCGGCATTGCTGGTGGTCCCGAACCGCGCCACCGCCTTCACCGCGTCGATGGCATTGCCCATCGCCACGCTGGTGCCGGCGTACTGCAGCATGGTCAGGTCGTTCTCCTGGTCGCCGATGGCCATCACGTTGGCACGGTCGATGCCCAGGTGCTCGGCCAGCTTCTGCAGGCTCGGGCCCTTGCCGGCGCGGTGGTCGAACACTTCCAGGAAGAACGGCGCGCTCTTCAGTACCGCGAAGCGCTCGGTCAGTTCGCTCGGCAGGCGCGCGATGGCGGCATCCAGCACGTCCGGCGCGTCGATCATCATCAGCTTGATGAAGGACATCGATGGATCCATGTCCTCCACGCGGCGGTACGACAGCGGCATCCGCGAGAGATGCGAGTCGGCCACGGTGTAGTAGCTGATGTCCTGGTTGGGCGTGTACATGCGCCGGCTGTCCAGCGCCTGGAAGTGCACGCCCAGGTCGCGGGCGACCTGCTCGCAGAACAGGAAGTCGTCGAAGCTGAGCGGATACTCGACCACGGTTTCGCGCGTGCCGATGCGCTGCACCAGGCCGCCATTGCAGGCGATGCAGTAGTCGTCGTTGCCGTTGATGCCGAGCTCGTGCAGGTACGGCGCCAGGCCGGGGACCGGGCGGCCACTGGTCAGCACGATGTGCACGCCCAGTGCGCGCGCCTGCGCGATGGCCTGCCGAGCGCGTGCGGTGAGCTGGTGCGACGTGTCCAGCAGCGTGCCATCCATGTCGATGGCGACCAGTTCGATGGTCGATTGCCGGCGGCCCATGTCCATTGCGTTCAACTCGTGCGGGGCACGCCAGTTTACCCCCTCATGCCCGGTTCACCTCTTTGCCCACGTTGGCCGGGATACTGCGGGAGCCTGTGCGTCCCCCACCGCAGGACGGCCCGTTGACCGCCCTTCCCTGGAGAACCTTGCGACGCATGACCTACCGTGCCCCCGAAACCAATGACAGCGCGCCCCTGGCCCAGCAGATCGAACAGATGATCGACGAGCTGCCCGGCGACCAGGTGAGCGTCGGCACCCTGCTCAGCGCGCTGGGCGATGAGGGCCTGCTGCTGATCGTGATCCTGCTCTCGGCCATCTTCATCATTCCGGTGTCGATTCCCGGGCTGAGTACGGTGTTTGGCGCCTCGATCCTGCTGATCGGCCTGAGCCGGGTGCGCAACCGCCCGCTGTGGGTGCCACAGAAGCTGGCCCGCCGCGAGATCGCCACCGACAAGCTGAAGGCCAACCTCAGCCGTGCGCTGAAATGGGTGCACCGCATGGAGCGGCTGTCGCGGCCGATGCGGCTTGCGGTGATGGTGCGCTCGAAGAAGATGATGCGCCTGAACAACCTGATGCTGGTGTTCGCGACCTTGCTGCTGATGGCGCCGGCCGGACCGATTCCCTTCAGCAACACGCTGCCGGCGCTGGCGCTGATGTCGTTTGCGATTGGCTTCATCCAGCGCGATGGTGCGGCGGTGGCGGCCGGTTACGGCTTCGTGGTGGCCACGGTGGTGTATTTCGGCGTGCTGCTGGGCGGCGTGGGATTTGCTGCGGAATCGGTGTTCAGCGGGTTCCGCAGCAGTACCGCGGAACTGTAGAGCCGAGCCCACGCTCGGCTGCTGTTCGCTCGGTGCACGGAAACCCGCGCGCTGCGCGCGTAAGCCGAGCATGGGCTCGGCTCTACAAAGGCCGGATCCACAGCAGTCGAGCGTGGCTCGACGCTACACAGCTATTTGGCCGACACCCGCCACACCACGTCGCCCACGTCATCAGCCACCAGCAGCGCGCCCTCGGCATCCATGGCCATGCCTACCGGCGCACCCATCAGGGTCTTCTCGTCCTTCGATGCAAAGCCGCTGACCACGGTCTGCGGCCGCCCGGTCGGCTTGCCGTCCTTGAACGAGACGTAGACCACTTCATAGCCGCTCAATGGCGAGCGGTCCCAGCTGCCGTGCTCGCCGATGAAGGCACCGCCGTGGTACTGCGGCGGCAGCGCCTGGCCGGTGTAGAACAGCAGGCCCAGCGGTGCCACGTGCGAGCCGATGGCATAGTCCGGCACGATCGCCTTGGCCACCAGGTCCGGCCGCTGCGGCTGCACGCGTTCGTCCACGTGCTGCCCGTAGTAGCTGTAGGGCCAGCCGTAGAAGCCATCTTCCTTCACCGAGGTTAGGTAGTCCGGCACCAGGTCGGCACCGATCTCATCGCGCTCGTTTGCCACGGCCCACAGCTGGCCAGTGCTCGGCTCCCAGTCCAGCCCGGTCGGGTTGCGGATGCCCGACGCAAAGATGCGGCTGCCACGGGTGGCCACGTCCACTTCCAGTACCACCGCCCGGCGGTATTCGACGGCCAGGCCATTCTCGGTAATGTTGCTGTTGGAGCCCACGCCCACATACAGCTTGCGGCCATCGCGGCTGGCCAGCAGTTCCTTGGTCCAGTGGTGGTTGATGGTGCTGGGCAGGTCGGTGAACTCGCGGCCCTTGTCGGACATGCGGGTTTCGCCGGGCACGTAGTGGTACTGCATGATGTTGCCGGTGTTGGCCACGTACAGCGTGTCGCCGATCAGCTGGATGCCGAACGGCGAATGCAGGCCCTCGATGTAGACATGCTGGGTCCAGGTGTTCGTTCCCGGCGAGCGGTGCAGCAGGGTGACCCGGTTGCCGCCCTTGCCGGCCTTGCCCGAGCGCGCCTTCACCTTGCCGGCGATCCACTGCTTGGGCGTGGTGACCGGTTCTTCGCCGGGGCCGTTGCCCTCCACCACCAGTACATCGCCATTGGGCAGGGTCAGCAGCCGCCGCGGATGCTGCAGGTTGGCGGCGATGCGTTCGATCTTCAGGCCCTCGGCCACCGTGGGGGTCTGTCCATCAGCCCAGCCGACGCCCTTGGGCACCTGCATCGGCGGCATCAGGAAGTTGGCCGGCTTGGGCAGTGGCGGTTGCGGTCCCGACTGGTCGGCCGGGTGGTACTCGGCCTTGCCGGCACAGGCCGACAGCATCACGGCCAGCGCCAGGGCGCCCACGGTGGGCAGGATGTGCTTAGCCATGACGACCTCCCTGCAGCACCGGCGGCTGCAGTGACAGCAGGATCAGGCCCAGGGCAATCAGGGCCACGGTCAGCGCCGACAGGATCGTGCCCGGCACCGCAACGGCGTACGCATCGCGGCTGTGCACGAAGGCGTTCCAGATGGCCAGCACCACCGCGACCAGGTTGAGCAAGAAGTCGATGCGGTCGATGCGGGTGGCCGTGCCGTTGCGGCGCCAGACCGCGAACAGGTTGATCAGGCGCGGCACGATGGCGATCAGCAGGCCGAAGGTGATCAGCCAGGCGGCTGCCTTGCCCCACATCACCTCGGCGCTGTTGAGGTAGATCGCGTCGAAGATCAGTGCGCCGACGAAGAAACCGAAGGGTATCGGGTTCAACAGGCTGAACAGTGTGGTGCCGAGGCCGCGATGGGCCTGGGCGAGCGGATTGACCATCATCGTGCTCCGTGCGGAAGGGTGCACGGGCTGTAGTAGCACAGCGCGATGTGAGGGCGCGCGATGATGCCCCGGCGGGGCTTCCACACCCACCGGGCAGGCACCGCGCTACGCGGGCTCGTCCTCGCGCACCTCGTGGAAGGGCAGCATCGTCTCGAAGCCGAATTCGTGTTCCATGCTGGTGCGGACCAGGCCGCCGATGGCGTAGCGGCTGGTGTTGGCATGCACGTCTATGCCACCGGGCCGCCACTCGGTGCGCAGATGCAGCGTCTCTGCGCGTCGCATGACGATCCGTTCCTCCTGCAGCAGTGCGCGACGGTATTTCTTCATCAGCAGGCGCAGCGGTTTCACCGTGGTGATGCCGAATGCTGCCAGTTCGGGCAGCAACTCGGCGATATCGGCATCGTCGCCATAGTCGTGGCTGCGCGTATGCACGGACAGCACCACCTTGCGGATGACGGCAACCGAGAGCGGAGTCTGGTCCGCGCGTGCACGGGCACGCTGGCGTGCCTTCTTCATGTGTGACTTCACCTGCATGCGATTACCCAGGTTTCCCGTACCTCGAAGCAAGCACGCGATGATGGCGTGAAGGCATTCGAGTGCCCCGTCATAACTTGACGTACTAAGTGTTTGTGACGCAATTGGCACATTCGCACATTGCGGGTGTGAAGAGGTAGGGGGTTGTTCGTTGTGTCGCGTTTGGCTCGTTGCGATGGGGCAGTTCCGCCCCGCCGTCCTGCCATGCCGATTCACAACAGAAGGATTCGTGTATGAAGCGACACACGCAACGCTCCGCGCCACCGCGCTCTGCGCGCCTGGCCCTCGCCACTGCCCTGGTACTGGGCAGCCTGGCCGTCACCGCCCAGGCCCAACAGGCCGATCCACTGGCGGGGATACAGTGGCACCTGCTCAACACCGGGCAGACGGTCCCGGCTGACACACTGCCGGTGGCAGGCAACGACCTGAACGTGGATGGCCTGTTCCGCAATGGCATCCGTGGCCAGGGCGTCACCATCGCCATCGTCGACGACGGCCTGCAGATCGCGCATCCGGACCTGGCGGCCAACGTGGCCGCTGTAGCCGGCAAGAACTTCACCAATGGCTCGAACAACCCCACCCCGACCAATCCCGATGTCGACAACCACGGCACCATGGTCGGTGGCATCGCCGGTGCGGTGGGCGCCAACAACCTGGGCGTGCGCGGTGTAGCCCCGGCGGCGACGTTGAAGGGCTTCAACCCGATTTCGCGCTCGGCCCTGGGCAACCAGCAGAGCAACATCGAGTACGCCTGGTGGGACGGCACGGAATCGGCCGACGTGCAGGTGTTCAACAACAGCTGGGGCGCCGGCCCGGGCAATCCGAACCTGCCGCTGGCGTACAGCGAAAACACGATTCGTTCGTATGAGCAGGCACTGTCGGGGACGCGCGGTGGCCGCGGCGGCATCTACGTGAAGTCGGCCGGCAACAACTTCAACAATGCCTCGATCAGCCAGACCCAGGATGTCTGCACCACCGACACCAAGAACCGCAACACCGGCTGCGTGCCCGCCGGCCGTGATCCGCGCAACAACCTGTTCAACGTGATCACGGTAGGCGCGGTGCGCGCCGATGGCGTGCGCTCGTCTTACTCCTCCACCGGCTCGGCCTTGTGGGTGTCGGCCTTTGGTGGTGAGTACGGCCTGCAGGCACAGTTTGCGCCCGGCCTGGTGGCGCGCGCGTACGACCCGGCGATCGTCACCACCGACGTGACCGGGTGCGCGCAGGGCAGCAACAAGAACACCAACCGCCAGAACACCCTGGACAGCAACCTGTCGGCCATCGACAGCACCTGCAACTACACCGCCAAGATGAACGGCACCTCGGCGTCGGCGCCGATGGTATCGGGCGTGGCGGCACTGGTGCTGGAAGCCAATCCGAACCTGTCCTATCGCGATGTGAAGTACATCCTGGCCACCACCGCCACCCGCAACCACCCGAACCAGCCGGCGGTGACGCTGGCCGACGGGCGCACGCTGGTGCCGGGCTGGACGGTGAATGCTGCCGGCCGTGCCTACAGCAACTGGTATGGCTTCGGCGTGGTCAACGCTGCGCGTGCAGTGCAGGTGGCCGAGAACTTCCAGTCGCTGGGCCCGCTGGTCGACAGCGGCTGGCGCAACACGACGCGTACCGTGGCCATCGGCAACACCTCGGCTGCCGCCGCACGCCTGACCTTCCAGTTGGCCAACGGCGCGCGCAACATCGAAAGCGTGCAGCTGGGCTTCCGGGTCAACCACCGCAACACGCGCCAGCTGCAGTTCGTGCTTGTGTCGCCCAGCGGCACCCGCAGCGTGGTGCAACCGGCGTTCACCGCGATCGGTTCGGGCACGGGTGGCGCGCAGAGCAATTTCACCAGCTGGGACCTCCTGTCCAGCAATGCCTTCCTGGATGAGAATGCCAGCGGCACCTGGACGCTGGAAGTCACCGACATGGGGCAGGCCGCGACCGCAGCATCGCGCGGCAACCTCGAATTCTTCAAGATCCGCGTTCTGGGGCACTGATGATGAAGACCACCATTCTGTTGAGCACGCTCGCCTTCGCGGCGATGACCTCCCCTGCCTGGGCGCAGAGCTCGGGGCAGACCCCTCCAGCCAGGACCCTGTCGACCGTGGATGCGCAGGAACTGAAGGCGTCCGCTACCGGCCGCACGTTCGATGTGGGCGGCACGCGATTCCAACTGTCCCCCTCGGCCACCGTGAAGCAGGCCAGCGGCGGCCAGTTCACGATCACCCCGCAGGCGGCGGCGACCACCAGTTCGCGCACCAAGCGTTCGCTGGATGGCGCAACGGCGGCACCTGCCGATGCCGGCGCCGGCAAGTTCGCCGCAGCGGTCTCCCGTGACGGCGCGCCGGTAGTGGCGACGTCGCGGGTCAAGGTGTTCTTCACCGATGCAGCCTCGGCCCAGCGCGCGGCTACGGCCACCGGTGGCACCGTGGTGAAGGTGTCGAAGGCTTCGGGCCAGGCCATCGTGGAGTACCCGTCGGTAAACGCTGCGCTGGATGCGACCACCAGGCTGCTGTCCACCGCCGGTATCCGCGCCACCGAGCCGGACGTGGTGCAGTGGGAAGAGACCAAGTAAGGCGTTGAGTGGTGCCCCTGGCCGGTTGGCTCTCCTGGCCGGCCGGGGGATTGGTGTGCGTTGCGACTGTAGAGCTCAGACGATGTTCGGCACTACAGTTCTGCATCAACGGAAGGATTGACCGGTTGCTGTCGAACGCGCTGCCGGCGATCGAGCGGTAACCGCTGCCCGGCGGACGATTCCCCGGTGCGGTTGGAATGTGCCAACCAAGGTTGGCACCTACCAAAGCAGGGTGATGTGCCGTCCCACGGTCGGCCCCTACCCGGTCGGTAGTGCCGGCCGCTGGCCGGCGGAAGGTTTCACCGCACAGTGGGAATGTGCCAACCAAGGTTGGCACCTACCAAAGCAGGGTCAGACCAGGGCCGCGAGAGCCTGCACCAGCGCATCCATCTGCGCCGGCCGGGTGAACACCGACGGTGTCACCCGCACGCAGGCGCCCGACTCCAGGCCATCGCGATGGGTGGTGAAGATCCGATGCTCATCCAGCAAGCGCTTCTGCAGTGCCTGATTCTGTTCTACCGAGGTGTGGCCGCGCAGGCGGAAGCTGGCCAATGCGCTGGCCAGCGCCGGATCAGGCGACGACAGCACTTCGATATGCGCCATCTGCCGCGCAGGCACGGTCCAGCGCTCGCGCAGGTAGCGCAGGCGCGCCTGCTTGTTGGCCGCGCCGATGCGCTGGTGCAGCGCGATCGCTTCCGGCAGCGCCAGGTAAGCGGCGAAGTTGACCGTACCGGTGTGCACACGGCTGCCCACGCGGCCATCGTCGGTCTCGCCCATGTACGGCTCCAGGTCCGCAACGCGGCCCTTGCGCACATACATCGCGCCGACGCCGACCGGTGCACCGATCCACTTGTGCAGGTTGATGCCAACGAAGTCGGCCTTGAGCTGCGGCACCGCGTAGTCGATCTGGCCAAACCCGTGTGCTGCATCAACGATCACGTCGATGCCGCGTGCGCGCGCACGTTCGGCGATTTCGGCCACCGGCAGCACCAGTCCATGGCGATGGCTGACCTGGGTCAGCAGCATCAGTTTCAGGCGTGGCAGCCGCGCGAACGCGGCCTCGTAGGCCTGCAGGATCTGCGCATGGTCGGGCACGGCCGGCAGCGCGATGCGCTCGACCTGCACGCCGCGGCGCTGCTGCAGCCAGCGCATCGCGCCGATCATGCTGTCGTAGTCGATGTCGGCGTACAGCACCTGGTCGCCAGGCTGCAGGCGGTTGTAGCCGCCGATCAGCGCCAGCATCGCCTCGGTGGCACCGCGGGTGAGTGCGATCTCGTCGGCGCCCACGCCCAGCAGTTCGGCCACCTGCCGCTGCGCCGCCATGTACTGCGCCGGGAACTCACGGCGGCCATACCAGGCATTGCCTCGGTTCACTTCCGCGGTGTGGCGCTGGTAGCTGGCCAGCGTCTCGCGGCCCATCGCGCCCCAGTAGCCGTTCTCCAGATGGTTCACTTCGTCGGTGAAATCGAAGTGGCTGGCCACGGCGGCCCAGTAGTTTTCATCGCGGGCCAGCACGTCCGGCGCCGCGGTCGTTGCGGGAATCTGCATGGACGCAGCGTAACGCGTGGCAGCCATGGCTGGCAGTGAAGAAAGTGCGGCTGCGGCCGGCAGCAAGGTGCCGGCACGCAACAGGGAGCGGCGGGCCGGGTCCATCAGAAGCTCAGCCGGTACTGTGCGTGCAGGTTGGCACCGTCGGTGTCGTATGGCGCGTTGCGCGAGTAGACCAGGCCGCGACTGGCCTGGAAGGTGGCTTCGTCCGGATAGCGGTCGAATACGTTGTCGGCACCGACGCGCAGGCTGTGATGTTCGTTGATGCGATAGCCGACGGCCAGGTCGAGGAAGCTCATCGCGCCGAAGCGCTGGTAGATATCGCCCACTGCATTGCCGCTGGAATCGGTCCAGGCGCCGTAGTAGCGCATGCGTGCCATCAGCGACCAGGCGCCGATGTCCCAGCTGCCGGTCAGGCTGCCCTTGTGCTCGGGCAGGCGATCCTCGAACAGCACGCGCTGGGTCTCGTTGGTGGCCACCGAGGTGCTGCCGTTGTCCACGCGGGTGCGGTTGTAGTTGTAGGCCAGGGTCAGCGTCATGCGGCCCGCGCCGAGGTCGCGCAGGTAGTTGCCGACCACGTCCACGCCGGTGGTGGTGGTGTCGAAGTCGTTGGTGAAGTAGTTCACCGAGGTATAGCCCAGCGGATTGGGCGTACCGGCCGGAATGGCGAAACTGGCCGACTGGCTGAAGCGGTCGGTGAGCTTGATCTGGTAGACATCCACCGAGCCGGACAGGCCCAGGTCGGTGCGCCAGGTCAGGCCCAGCGATGCGGTACGCGATTCTTCCGGCTTCAACGGCCTGGCACCGAGCAGCTGCGCCAGCGGATCGTTCGGCGACAGGCGGCCACTGGTGAAGATCTGCAGCGTGCGCGTATCCAACCCCTGGGTGGTGCTGGTGGTGTTGAGCTGCGCCGGCGTCGGTGCACGGAAGCCGCTGGACACGGTGCCGCGCAGGGCGACGTCCGGGGTGATCGCGAAGCGCGCCGACAGTTTGCCGTCCAGTGTGCTGCCGAAGCTGGAGAAGTCCTCGTAGCGGCTGGCTGCACCGATGCTCCAGCGCTCGCCCAGCGGCACTTCCATGTCCACGTAGGCGGCCTTGCTGCGCTGGCTCCACTGCCCGGCCTGGCTGGCCGAGAAGCCCGGCGCGCCATTGGAGTTGGCCTCCAGGCCCGCGGCCGCGCCCGGACCCACCGCGTACGAGGCCGGATCACCGGCGCGCACCTGGTAGGTTTCCTGGCGGAACTCGCCACCGAAGGCGACGTTGATCGGCTTGGACAGCGCAGCCACGTCCCATTCGTAGTTGAAGTCGGCGTTGGCGCTCTTCTCGGTCTGGGTCAGGCGGCCGAGATCGAAGTCGGTCGGGCTGGCCGGGCCGAGCGAGGCATTGATCGAGTTCTTCAGGCGATAGTCGATGGCGTTGCGGCCATACGAGGCGCTGACATCCCAGCGCAGCTTCGGCGTGATCTCGCCGCGCAGGCCACCGACCAGCTGCAGGTCGTTCTGCACGTTGCCGTACTGCGGGCTGAAGCCGACCGGATACAGCGAGCGCAGGTTCCAGCCCGGGAAGATGGCGGTGGTGCGATAGGCGCCGGTGGTGGTGTCCGGGTTGCGCCAGTTGAAATCGCTGACGCCATCGCTGTGGCTGTACAGGCCGAACGCATACAGCTCCAGCGTGTCGTTGGCATGGGCCTTCACGTTGAAGCCGACGCGGCGGCTTTCCAGTTCCGGCTGGCCCCAGCGCTGTACCGGATTGGGCACGTCCAGCTCCGGATGTGCAGCCTGGAAGGCGATCGCGTCCGGGCGCTGGCGCGTGCGCGAGGTAGCGTCGGAGTTGGACGATTCGGCGAACAGCACCAGGCTGCCATAGTCGCCCAGCGACCAACCGGTGCGCACACTGAAATCGCGCGAGGCACCGTCGCCCTGCGCGTACTGCGAATAGCCGGCGGTGATCTCGCTACCCGGGCCATCCTCGAGGATGATGTTGATGACACCGGCGATGGCATCCGAGCCGTACTGGACCGGCCAGAGTTCTGTAGACACTCAGTTGCCGCTCTGCGCGTAGCGCCTTTCAAACTCTACCGGTGACACGCCGCCAGCGGAACCATGCCGGCGGATCGGGTTGTAGAACATCTCGATGTA
>NZ_JBAWUK010000055.1:0-26668 GCF_037079935.1 Stenotrophomonas maltophilia group sp. Smal12
GCCCCCCCCCCCCCCCCCCCCCCCCCCCCCCCCCCCCCCCCCCCCCCCCCCCCCCCCCCCCCCCCCCCCCCCCCCCCCCCCCCCCCCCCCCCCCCCCCCCCCCGCGCCCCCCCCCAGGGTACCCCAGCCCCCCCCCCCTCCGCCAGTGGGGGCCCGGGCGGGGGCCCGCGCCTCTACAGGGGCGCAATTTCACGGATTGCCGCTTGAAGTCCCCCCGGGTCTGCGCGTTAGAGTGAATGCGCGGCAACCGGGGGGATGCCGCACCTGGCCGACGCCCGTTCGCGTTGGCCTGCCTCACGTATGCCCCACCGTGGTTTCCGTCGACAGGCAGGTCCGGGAGACTGACGAATGCTGGTAGGCACGTACAACCCGTGGCTGGTGGCGATCTCACTGCTGGTCGCCGTGATGGCGTCGTACACAGCGCTGGCCATGGCCGGGCGCACGGTCACCGCCCCGGGCCGGGCAGCCGCCTGGTGGTGGCGCCTGGGGGGCGGATTCGCCATGGGCCTGGGCATCTGGTCGATGCACTTCATCGGCATGCTGGCCTTCGATCTGCCCATTGCACTGGGCTACGACCTTCCCATCACCCTGCTCTCGCTGGCCCTGGCGATCGCCTCGTCGGTGTTCGCACTGTGGCTGGTCTCGCTGCGCACCCTGCCCCACCCGCGATTGGCGGTCGGCGCCCTGCTGATGGGCACCGGCATTGCCGGCATGCACTACGTCGGCATGGCAGCGATGCGCATGCAGCCCGGGATCGACTACGACCCGGGCTGGCTGCTGCTCTCCCTGGTGGTGGCGGTGGCCGCCTCATGGACCGCGCTGTACGTTGCGTTCCGCCTGCGCGCGCAGCGCACCCGCGTCGGTGACCGGTTGGCGGCCGCCGGCCTGCTCGGCCTGGCCATCGTCGGCATGCACTACACCGGCATGGCGGCCGCGCGTTTCCCCGAAGGCAGCATCTGCGGCGCGGCGGTCGGTGACGGCCTGCAGAGCGAGTGGCTGGCGATGCTGGTGGTGGTGTTGACGGTTGCGATCCTGGCGGTGGTGCTGGTGGTCTCGTGGCTGGACCAGCGTGTGGAGGCGCAGCTGCTGCGGCTGCGCAACTCGATGCTGAGCACCTCGTTGACCGATGCCCAGCAGGAATTGACCCAAGCCGCGCTGCACGACCCGCTGACCCGCCTGCCGAACCGCCTGCTGCTGCAGCGGCGTATCGTGCAGGCGCTGGCCGAAGCCGAACAGGGCGGCAGCCGTTTCGCGGTGATGTTCATGGACCTGGACGGATTCAAGCAGGTCAATGATGCCTACGGCCATCAGGCCGGCGACGCACTGCTGGTGGCGGTGGCCGAGCGTACCCGCCAGCTGCTCCGGCCCAACGATATGCTGGCCCGTCTGGGCGGCGACGAGTTCGTGCTGGTGGTGCGCATCGAGCACGACGAGGACCTGCCCACCCTCGCCCGGCGCATCCTGCAGGCGGTGGGCAGCGGCCCGTTGCTGCCGGACAACGAACTGCAGGTGACTGCCAGCATCGGCGTGGCGATCTGCCCCGACCACGCTGCCAGCGAGCGCCAGTTGATGGCCTTCGCCGACGCGGCGATGTACCAGGCCAAGGAATCCGGACGCAACGCCTTCGTGCTGTTCGCCGACTGGATGAACGACAGTGCCGAGCAGCAGTTCCGGCTGCTGGCCGACCTGCGCCGTGCGATCGGCAGCGAGCAGCTGTTCCTGCACTATCAGCCGAAGATCCGCGTGGCCACCCAGAAGGTGGCCGGTGCCGAAGCGCTGATCCGCTGGAAGCACCCGGAGCACGGGCTGATCCCACCGGACCGCTTCATCCGCCTGGCCGAACGCAGCGGCGCGATCAACGAGATCGGTCGCTGGGCACTGGACCAGGCCTGCCAGCAACTGCGGCGCTGGCGCGACGCCGGGCATGAAGGCTGGTCGATGTCGGTGAACCTGTCGCCGGTGCAGTTCAGTTCGCCACACCTGCTGCAGGATGTGCGTGAAGTGATCGAACGCTACGACATTGCCCCGCGCCACCTGGTGCTGGAGATCACCGAAAGCACGGTCATGCGCGATACCGATGCCAGCCTTCGCCTGCTGCAGGCGCTGTCGGCGCTGGGCGTGGGCATCTCCATCGATGATTTCGGAACCGGCTATTCCAGCCTGCTGTACCTGAAGCGGCTGCCCGCCACGGAGATCAAGATCGACCACGCGTTCGTGCGTGACCTGGAACACAGTGCGGAGGACGTGGTGATCGTCTCGGCGATCGTGGCGCTGGGCCATGCACTGGACATGGACATCGTCGCCGAAGGCGTGGAAACCGCCGCGCAGCGCGCCTACCTGGAGCGCCTGGGCTGCGACTTCCTGCAGGGCTACCTGCTCGGCCGCCCGGTCGACGCGGCGCGCTTCATGCAGCTGCACGACCTGCCGCGGCCGCGGGTGGAGCTGGCGCAGAGCCCGCCGCAACAACACCCGCCCGGATAGCGCCGGGCAGCGCGACCACCTGCCATCACGGAACGATTCCTGCGGCACCCTCCTGTAGAGCCGAGCCCACGCTCGGGTCCGCTTCGCGCCTGCACCCAACCGCAGGGGCGCGTGGGCCCGGCTCTACAAAAGGGTCGTCGGTTGATCCACGCCATGCGTGGAACAGTTCTTGCACGCCCTCCGGCAACCCCTGCCGCAGTACCCGTGATGTCCGAGAACGAATCCGCCGGCGAAAAGACCGAACAACCGACCGAAAAACGCCTGCGCGACGCCCGTGAACAGGGCAACCTGCCGCGCTCGCGCGAACTGGGCACCGCCGCCGTGTTCGGCGCCGGCGTGCTGGCGGTAATGGCCATGAGCGGCTCGATCGGACGCGGCGCCAGCGCCTGGATGAAGCAGGCGCTCAGCCCCGAGCAGAGCCTGCGGCAGAACCCGAAGGAACTGTTCGGCCACTTCGGTGATCTGCTGCTGCAGTTCATGCTGGTGATCGCACCGCTGGTGCTGGTCTGCCTGCTGGCCAGCTTCGTCGCCCCGCTGGTGATGGGCGGCCTGCGCTGGTCGCAGAAGGCGTTGCTGCCAGACATCAACCGCATGAACCCGATGAGCGGGTTCAAGCGCCTGTATGGCCCGGAAGCCATCGCCGAGTTCACCAAATCGCTGCTGCGCGTGGCCTTCGTCGGTGTCGCTGCCGGGATGGTGGTGTGGTCCGGCTTCGACACCCTGCGCGGGCTGATCCACCACCCGCTGGAGACCGCCATCACCGACGGCCTCGGCTTCACCCTGCGCCTGCTGCTGGCCACCGCCGGCGCAATGCTGGTGCTGGCCGCGATCGATGCGCCGTACCAGCGCTGGAACTGGATGCGCAAGCTGAAGATGACCCGTGAAGAACTGCGCCGGGAAATGAAGGAAAGCGAAGGCAGCCCCGAGGTGAAGGGCCGCATCCGCCAGCTGCAGCAGCAGATGGCCAACCGCCGGATGATGGAAGCGGTACCCACCGCCGACGTGGTGGTGGTCAATCCCACCCATTACGCGGTGGCCCTGAAGTACGAAGGCGGCGCCATGAACGCCCCCACCGTGGTCGCACTGGGCGTGGACGAGACCGCCCTGCGCATCCGTGAAGTGGCCGACGGCAACAAGGTCGCGATCGTCTCTGCCCCGCCTTTGGCACGCGCCTTGTATCGGGAAGGCCAACTCGGAAAGGAAATCCCCGTGAGACTGTATTCGGCCGTCGCCCAGGTTCTGTCCTACGTCTACCAGCTGCGCGCCTGGCGCACTGGCCCGATGCCGGACGCCCCGCACATCCAGGTGGATGAATTCGGCAAGGGAGGCCGCCCGTGAGCGCCCAGCCCGCCACCGGATTCAACACCCGCCGTGCCCTGGAAATGATCCGCCAGGGCCTTGGCGCGCCGCTGATCGTGCTGGCCCTGCTGGCCATGGTCGTGGTGCCGCTGGCCGCGCCAGTCCTTGATGCGCTGTTCACCTTCAACATCGCCATCTCGCTGATGGTGCTGCTGGCGGTGGTCTACGTGAAGCGCCCGCTGGACTTCACCATCTTCCCGATCGTGCTGTTGATCACGACCATGCTGCGGCTGGCGCTGAACGTGGCCTCCACCCGCGTGATCCTGCTCAACGGCCAGAACGGCCACGACGCTGCGGGCAAGGTCATCGCCGCCTTCGGTGAATTCGTGATCGGCGGCAACTATGCGGTCGGCATCGTGGTGTTCGCGATCCTGACCATCATCAATTTCGTGGTCATCACCAAGGGCGCCGGCCGCGTCTCGGAAGTGACCGCGCGCTTCATCCTGGACGCGATGCCCGGCAAGCAGATGGCGATCGACGCCGACCTCAACGCCGGTTTGCTGACGCGCGAGGAAGCCAAGCTGCGCCGCGAGGAAGTCCGCGAGGAAGCCGACTTCTACGGTGCAATGGACGGTGCCAGCAAGTTCATCCGCGGCGACGCCATCGCCGGCATCCTGATCCTGTTCATCAACATGCTCGGCGGCCTGGCCGTGGGCGTGCTGCAGCATGGCATGCCGTTCGGCGACGCCGCTGCCACCTACACCCTGCTCTCCATCGGTGACGGCCTGGTGGCGCAGCTGCCGGCACTGCTGGTGTCCAGCGCGGTGGCGATGCTGGTCACCCGCGCCTCGCGCTCGCAGGACATGGCCCAGGCCATGACCGGGCAGGTGTTCGGCCAGTACCGCGCGCTGGCGATCACCGCCGGCATCATCGGCGTCGTTGGCCTGGTGCCGGGCATGCCCAACGTCGCTTTCCTGACGCTGGCCGCGATCCTTGGCTTCATCGCCTGGAAGCTGTATCGCAAGACCAAGGCACCGGCTGCCGATGCAACAGGCAGTGGCACCGATGCTGCCGCGCTCACTGCGCTGGGCCGCCCCGCCGCGCCGGCACCGACCGCCGAACTGAGCTGGGACGAGCTGCGCCCGGTCGATCCGCTGGGCCTGGAGGTCGGCTACCGGCTGATTCCGCTGGTGGACAGCAACCAGGGCGGCGAACTGATGGCGCGCATCAAGGGCGTGCGCCGCAAGCTGACCCAGGATGTCGGCTTCCTGATTCCCTCGGTGCACATCCGCGACAACCTGGAACTGCCGGCCAACGGCTACCGCGTGCTGGTGCATGGCGTGCCGGTGGCCACCGCCGAGATCCACCCCGACCGCGAGCTGGCCCTGGATCCGGGCAGCGCGCTCGGCGCACTGGAGGGCATTGCCGGCAAGGATCCCGCGTTCGGCCTGGATGCCACCTGGATCCAGCCGCACCAGCGCGCCCAGGCCGAAACGCTGGGCTACACGGTGGTCGACCCGGCCACCGTGGTCGCCACCCATCTGTCGCACCTGATCCGCGAACACGCACCCGAGCTGCTCGGCCATGAGGAAGTGCAGCACCTGCTGGCCAACCTCGCCAAGAGCGCACCCAAGCTCGTCGAAGATCTGACGCCGAAGGCGCTGCCGCTGTCGGCGGTGGTGCGCGTGCTGCAGAACCTGCTGGTCGAGCGCATTCCGATCCGCCAGCTGCGCAAGATCGCCGAGGCACTGGTCGAACATGCGCCCAGCAGCCAGGACCCGGCCGTGCTGACCGCCGCGGTGCGCACCGCACTGGGCCGCTTCATCGTGCAGGAGATCGCCGGAATGTCGGCGGAGCTGCCGGTGTTCACCCTCAACCCGCAATTGGAACGTGTCTTGCAGGAGTCCACGCAGGGCAACGGCGCCGCGCTGGAACCCGGACTCGCTGAGCGACTGCACCAGAGCCTGGCCGAATGTGTCAGCAAGCAGGAAGCCCGCAACGAGCCCGCGGTCGTGCTGGTACCTGGCCCGGTGCGCGCCGCGCTGGCCCGCCTGGTCCGCCACAGCGTTCCTTCGCTGTCGGTCCTGGCCTACAGCGAGGTGCCGGAGGACAAGCGCCTGAAGCTGGTCGGAACGATCAGCTGACGCCGCCCGCCGATGCGCCAGAAAACAGACACCACTTTCGAACCAACGCAACAGACAGACACCAAGGGGAACCCGCACCGTGCAGACCACCGACCACCCGAGTTCCCCGACCGCCACCCCGCCGTCTTCGCCTCGTGACCACAGCATGAAAATCAAACGATTCGTCGCCGCCGACATGCGCTCGGCCATGAACCTGGTGCGCAAGGAGCATGGTCCTGACGCCGTGATCCTGTCCAACCGCCGGATCGAGGAAGGCATCGAGATCGTCGCCGCCGCCAACTACGACGAGAGCGCGGTGCAGCGTGCGCTGGAAGCCTCGCGCCGCGACGTCGCACCGCCGCCGGCACCCAAGCCGCGCACCGCCGCCGACGCGGTGATCGCCGCCGTCACCCGCCGCCGCAGCAGCACCCCGGCACCGGAACCGGTTGCCGCCACCACCTCGGCGGTGGCCGCCCTCGCCCGTGCAGCAGTGGGCGCTACCGGCCGCACCCTCGATAGCGCCGACGAGATCGTGCCAACCCGCGGCAGCACCGGCTTCGCCGCCACCCTGGCACGCGCCGCCGTCAATGAACCGGCACTGCCGGACCAGATCTTCGCCCCGTTCGCCGAGGCCATCGTTGCTCCGGCGCCGGCACCGACCGTCGCCGCGCCGGCCAACCGCGCCCGTTTCCAGATCGATCCGCCGCACGAGGCGCATCACGAAAGCGTGGCGCCGGCGGTGCAGCCGCCACCGCTGCCGACCGCAGCCCTGTCTGAAACGCAGCCGGAGGTCGCCGTCAGCGAACCGGCGTTGGCCGATGCCACCGTCGAAGCCGCGCCGACGCCGACGCTCGCCCCAGCCCCTGTCCTGACCGTGGTCGCCCAGGACGACGCCGAGATCCGCCAGCTGCGCCAGGAAGTGGCCGGCATGCGCCAGGTGATCGAGCGCGAAATGAACCGCTTCACCGACGAGCGCCTGCGCGGCTGCCCGGTGCGCGCCACCGCGCTGGACCTGATGGACGAGTACGGCTTCGATGCTGGCCTGGCCCGCGACGTCGCCATGCAGATTCCGCTGGAGACCGAGGCGCACCGAGGCCGCGGCCTGATGCTGGGGCTGATCTCGCGCAAGCTGCCGATTGCCCCGGTCGACCCGCTGGAGGAAGGCGGCGTGATCGCGCTGGTGGGCCCGACCGGCGCCGGCAAGACCACCACCATCGCCAAGCTGGCCTCGCGGTTCGCCGAGAAGCACGCGCCGCGTGACGTGGCTCTAGTCACCACCGACACCACCCGCATCGGCGCCCGCGAGCAGCTGTATGGCTACGGCCGGCAGCTCGGCATCGCCGTGCACGAGGCCAACAGCGGCACCGACCTGGACCAGCTGCTGGAACGCCTGAAGGACTACAAGCTGGTACTGATCGACACCGCCGGACTGGGCCCGCGCGACCGCGCGCTGGCCGCCCAGCTGCAGTGGCTGCGCGCCGCGCGCCAGGTGCGCACCCTGCTGGTGCTGCCGGCCAACACCAGCTTCGGCGACATGGACGAGGTGGTCCGCCGCTTCGGTGCCGCCAACCTGCAGGGCCTGGTGCTGAGCAAGCTGGACGAAACCGGCCGCTTCGGCAACGCCCTGTCGGTGGCCGTGGACCACGCCCTGCCGATCACGTGGGTGACCGATGGCCAGGACGTTCCGGACGACCTGCACCGGGCCAGTGCGGCCAATCTCGTACTTCGCCTTGAAGATTTGCGCCGAGCGGCCGATATGCCCTGCAACCCGGAGTTGAACCATGCCGTCGCGTGAGTACGCCAAGCTGACCAAGACCTTCCCGCTGTCGGCCACCCGCAGCGAGCCGCTCGGCCCTGTGCGCACCATCGCCGTGACCGGCGGCAAGGGCGGCGTGGGCAAGACCAACGTGTCGGCCAACCTGGCCGTGGCGCTGGCCGGCATGGGCAAGCGCACGCTGCTGCTGGACGCCGACCTCGGCCTGGCCAACATCGACGTGATCCTGGGCTTGAACCCCACCTATACGCTGGCCGACCTGGTTGCCGGCCGCTGCTCGCTGGACGACGTCATCGTCGAAGGCCCGAACGGCGTGCTGGTGGTCCCGGCCGCGTCCGGCCGCCGGCACATGGCCGAGCTGGCCCCGGCCGAGCACGTCGGCCTGGTCAACGTGTTCTCCGAGCTGGAACGCGAGCTGGACATCATGGTGGTGGACACCGCCGCGGGCATCACCGACGGCGTGCTGACCTTCTGCCAGGCCGCGCAGGACACCGTGGTGGTGGTTTGTGACGAGCCGGCTTCAATCACCGACGCCTACGCGCTGATCAAGGTGCTCTCGCGCGAACGTGGCGTGGACCGCGTCCAGGTGGTGGCCAACATGGTGCGCGACCCCAACGAGGGCCGCGTACTGTACGAGAAGCTGACCCGCGTCTGCGAGAAGTTCCTCGCCGATGTCTCGCTGAACTATCTGGGCTGCGTGCCGCAGGATGACTGGCTGCGCCTGTCGGTGCAGCGCCAGCAGCCGGTGGTGAAGGCCTACCCGTCCAGCCCGTCCGCACTGGCCATCACCGAGATCGCGCGCCGCACGGCCCGCTGGCAGGCGCCCACCGAACCACGCGGCGGCGTCGAGTTCTTCCTCGAACGCATCCTCAAGCAGCGCGGGGTGGCGGCATGAAAGGCGCGGCCCAGTACAGGGAAGTCCAGCGCTCGGCGGCCAACGACGTCATCGCCCAGCACTCGGACCTGGTGCGGCGCATCGCCCACCATCTGGCCGCGCGCCTGCCGGCCAGCGTCGAAGTCGACGACCTGATCCAGGCGGGCATGATGGGCCTGATCGAGGCTTCGCGCAGCTACGACGCCGACCAGGGCGCCTCGTTTGAGACCTATGCCTCGATCCGTATCCGTGGCTCGATGATCGACGAGATCCGCCGTGGCGACTGGGTGCCGCGCTCGGTGCACCGCCGTGCACGCGATGCTGCGGCCACCATCCGCCGCCTGGAACAAAGCAGCGGCCGCGCCGCCAGCGCCACCGAAGTGGCCGCCGCGATGGAGATGCCACTGCCCGAGTACCTGCGCCTGATGGAAGACGCCGCGCGTGGCCAGGTGCTGAGCCTGGAGTCGCGCATCGAGGACCAGGGCGAGCTGGACACGGTCGCCCAGGGTGGCCCGACCCCGCAGCAGGTACTGGAGCGCAGCGAGTTCGGCCGCGAGCTGGGCAAGGCCATCGGCCATCTGCCCGAGCGCGAACAGCTGGTGCTCTCGCTCTACTACGAGCAGGAACTCAACCTGAAGGAGATCGGCGCGGTGCTCGGCGTGAGCGAGTCGCGGGTCTCCCAGATCCACGGCCAGGCCGTGCTGCGCCTGCGCGGCCGGCTGAAGGTATTCGAGGCCGTCGACGCCGGCCTCGAAGAATGAACATCCCCGAGGCAGCTGCCCCCGGCCGCCCGGAATGAACAACAAAGGAACTCTGCTTTGAACAAGAACATGCGCATCCTGATCGTGGACGACTTCTCGACCATGCGTCGCATCGTCAAGAACCTGCTGGGCGATCTGGGCTTCACCAACACCGCCGAAGCCGAGGACGGGCATGCCGCGCTGTCGCTGCTGCAGAGCCAGCCGTTCGATTTCGTGGTCACCGACTGGAACATGCCGGTCATGACCGGCATCGAGCTGCTCAAGGCGATCCGTGCCGACGCCAAGCTGAAGACCCTGCCGGTGCTGATGGTCACCGCCGAAGCCAAGCGCGAGCAGATCATCGAAGCGGCCCAGAACGGGGTGAACGGCTACATCATCAAGCCGTTCACCGCGCAGACGCTGGAAGAGAAGCTCGGCAAGATCTTCGAACGCCTGGCGGCCAGCGCCTGATGGACACCACGGTCGACAAGAATGCCCTCGCCCTGCGCCTGCAGGAAGCACTGGACGCACTGGAGTCCGGTGACGAAACCGCTTGGCGGCAACGCATCGACGGACTGGTCGCGCTGCGCACGCAGCCGATGATGAGCGGCCTGTCGCGGCTGGCCCGCGAGCTCGGGCAGGCCCTGGGTGAACTGCCGACCGTGCCCAGCGAGGCCGGCGAACTGGACGATGCCTGCGCACGCCTGGACCACGTGGTGGCGATGACCGAACAGGCGACGCACCGCACCCTGGACCTGGCCGAGGAATGCCGCAGCCTGACCGAACAGCTGCGCGCCGAAGGCCTGCAGCCGGGCCAGGATGCGCAGCTCGAGCGCATCCGCCACAACCTCACCGAGATCGCCCTGACCCAGAGCTACCAGGACCTGACCGGGCAGATCATCCGTCGCGTGGTCGGCATCGTCCGCCGCGTGCACGAGGGCTTCGGCGCGCTCGGCCTGCCGCCGGAACAGCATCGCACCGATCCGGAACTGGCCGGGCCGGCACTGAAGGGACTGGACCGCCACGCGGTCTCGCAGAACGACGCCGACGACCTGCTGTCGGACCTGGGGCTGTAAGCATGAGCGCGGTATCCGACGACATCACTGCCGATTTCATCATCGAGGCGCAGGAAATCCTGGATCGCCTGGGCGAACAGCTGGTGTCGCTGGAGCAGGCACCACAGGACACCGAGCAGCTCAACGCGGTGTTCCGGGGCTACCACACGCTCAAGGGCGGCGCCGGCTTCCTCGGCGTCACCGCCATGGTCGAGTTGTGCCACGCCGCCGAAGAAGCGCTGGGCATCGCGCGCGCGGGCCAGGCCGTGCTGCATGCCCATCACTTCGATGCCGCCCAGCAATCGCTGGACTACCTGCAAGCGATGCTGGATGCAGTTTCCTCCGGCACCGAGCCGGGCTATGCGCCGCCGGAGCTGATCGCCCAGTTCGACATGCATGGCGGTGCCGTGGCTGCACCCGCCGCCGCAGCAGCTCCCGCTGCGGGTGGCAGCGACCTGATCACCGACGACGAGTTCGAGGCCCTGCTCGACCAGCTGCACGGCGGCAACGCACCGACTGCAGTCGCGCCGGCAAAGAAGGCTGACGACGGCCTGATCAGCGAAGACGAGTTCGAAGCCCTGCTCGACCAGCTGCACGGTGGCGCCGCACCCGGCGCCAAGCCCATCGCTGCGGTAGCGCCCGCACCGATCGCGGCACCACGCCCACTGGCCGCACCGGCCGCACCGGCAACTGCAGCGGCGACCAAGCCGGCCGCCAAGCCGCTGGCCGAAGCCGAACATACCGTGCGCGTGGACACCAAGCGCCTGGACGCGATCGTCAATCTGATCGGCGAACTGGTGCTGTCGCGCAACCGGCTCAAGACCCTGCGTGCGCGCCTGCGCGACGAGGAACTGGACCGCGCCGTGTCGACCCTGGACATCGCCACCGCGCGCCTGCAGTCGGCGGTGATGCGTACCCGCATGCAGCCGGTGGGCAAGGTCTTCTCGCGCTTCCCCAAGGTCGCCCGAGACGTTGCCCGCTCGCTGAAGAAGGAAGTGGACCTGGAGCTGATCGGTGCCGAGACCGAGCTCGACCGCAACCTGGTCGAAGCGCTGGCCGACCCGCTGGTGCACCTGGTCCGCAACGCCATCGACCATGGCGTGGAAATGCCCGACCTGCGCGAAGCACAGGGCAAGCCGCGGATGGGCCATGTACGCCTGTCGGCCCAGCAGGAAGGCGACTACGTCAGCATTGAAGTGCAGGACGACGGTGCCGGCATCGATCCGGAGAAGCTGCGCGCGAAGGCGCGTGAGAAGGGCCTGATCGATCCGGAAGCTGCCGCGCGGCTGAGCAGCGAGGAGTGCCTGCACCTGGTGTTCCTGCCCGGCTTCTCGACCAAGCAGCAGGTCACGGATATCTCCGGCCGTGGCGTTGGCATGGATGTGGTGCAGTCGCGCATCCGCGAACTGAGTGGCCAGATCCAGATCCAGTCCGAGCTGGGCCGTGGCAGCCGCTTCCTGATCCGCGTGCCGCTCACCCTGGCGATCCTGCCGACCCTGCTGGTGCAGGCCGGCGAGGATGTCTATGCGCTGCCGCTGGCGCGCGTGATGGAAGTGCTGCACGCGCCGCGCACCTCGCTGGGCTGGTTCGATGGCCGCGCCGTGCTCGACCGCCGTTCGCACACGCTGCCACTGGTCGATCTGCGCCAGTGGCTGGATGTGACGCCGGCCGCCTCGACCCTGCTGACCATCGTGGTGCTGCAGGCCGGCGAAGCGCGCTTCGGCCTGGTCGTGGACCAGGTGCGCGGGCGCGAGGAAGTGGTCATCAAGCCACTGCCGAAAGCCCTGCGCGGCCTGCGCGGTTACGCCGGTGCAACCCTGATCGGCGATGGTCGCATGGCACTGATCCTGGATGTGGACGGCCTGCGCAGCCCGCACGACTGACCCGCTTGCTGAACCCGTAAAACTGTGAAGTCGCACCAGTAGCCCGTACCGGTGTCTCAAGTCCCATTCATACAAGCCGATACCGGATCCATGGATAGACTCAGCCTCATTGGACTCTTTCTCGCCCTGGCCTCGCTGGTCGGCGGCAGCATCCTCAAGGGCGCCGGCCTGGCGTCGCTGTGGTCGCCTGCGGCGTTCGTGATCGTCATCGTCGGCACCGTCGCTGCGATCCTGCTGCACACCTCGCCGGCGGTGTTCAAGCATGCGTTCAGCATCGTGCGCTGGGTCGTGCGTCCACCGCACAGCGACCGCCGCGAGCTGATCCAGCAGATCGTCGAGTGGAGCAACATCGCCCGCCGCCAGGGCCTGCTGGGCCTGGAATCGCAGGTGGAAGCACAGCAGGACCCGTTCCTGCGCAAGGGCCTGCAGCTGCTGGTGGACGGCGTCGAGCCCGAATCGATGCGGCACATGCTGGAAATCGAACTGGGCAGCCAGGAGCACCAGGACCAGGCCGGCGCCAAGGTGTTCGAAGCAATGGGCATCTATGCACCGACGCTGGGCATCATCGGTGCCGTGCTGGGCCTGATCGCAGTGATGAAGAACCTGGCCGACCCGAGCAAGCTCGGCCACGGCATCGCCGCCGCGTTCACCGCCACCATCTACGGCATCGCTTCGGCCAACCTGCTGTTCCTGCCGATCGCCGCCAAGCTCAAGAGTGTGATCTCGCACAACACGCGCGACCGCGAGATGGTCATCGAAGGCCTGATCTCGATCGCCCAGGGCGAGAACCCGCGCAACATCGAAACCAACCTCTCCGGCTTCCTGCACTGACATGGCCCGCCGCAAGCACCACGAAGAGCACGCCAACCACGAAGCATGGGCGATCCCCTATGCCGACCTGATGACGCTGCTGCTCGCCTTCTTCGTGGTCATGTATGCGATCTCCTCGGTGAACGAGGGCAAGTACCGGATCATGGCCGACGCGCTGACCGATGCCTTCGGTGGCGCACCGCGCACCATCAACCCGGTGCAGGTGGGCAACAAGCAGGTGCAGGGCGGCGGCTGGGACAGCCCCTCGGTGATCAAGTCCGGCACCAAGATCGGTCCCTCCGCGCCGGCGCCCTCGCACGACCCGACCCTGCTGCCGTCGATGGCCTCGCAGATGCGCATGCCGGTGTCAGTGCACAACCAGGAGCAGATCGCCCGTGCCGAGCGCCAGCTCAACACGATTGCCGATCGCCTCACCGCCGCACTGGCGCCGCTGATCGACCGCGGCATGATCAGCGTGCGCCGCACCGAACTGTGGATCGAAGTCGAGATCAACAGCGATATCCTGTTCCCTACCGGCTCGGCCGCGCTGGACGTGCATGCGCGGCAGACCCTGGCCAGCCTGGCCGAGGTGCTGCGCGACGTGCCCAACAGCGTGCGCGTGGAAGGCCACACCGACAACGTGCCGATCGCCACCGCGACTTTCCCGTCGAACTGGGAACTGTCGGCCGGGCGCGCCGCCAGCGTGGTGCACCTGTTCGCCGACCAGGGCGTGCAGCCGTCGCGGCTGGCGATGGTCGGCTATGGCCAGTTCCGCCCGCGCGAAGAGAACGACAGCGCGCAGGGCCGCAACCGCAACCGCCGGGTGATGGTCATCATCCTGGCCGACACGTCGCACTCGGTGGATCCGCTCGGCCAGCGCCTGAACGCAGCCACCGGCGCCACCGACAGCACCGTCACCAAACAGGCCGCCGCAACTCCGGCCAGCGCCCCCACCTCCCCCATCGCACCGGTGAAGTTGCCGCCGGTGCCGGCTGGCAGCCGCGTCGGCGCCGCCGTTCCCCCGGCAATGAAGGAGTAATCCGATGCGCATCTGGGCAGTCGCCAACCAGAAGGGCGGAGTCGGCAAGACCACCACCACCCTCGCCCTCGGCCGCGGCCTGGCCGCACTCGGCCATCGCGTGCTGCTGATCGACCTCGATCCGCATGCCTCGCTCAGCCGCGCCTTCGGCGTGCCGGTGGACCCGCCGCCGGCCGGCGTGCTGGAGCTGTTCGGCACACCGCCAGCGGACCTGTCCGGCCTCTGCCATGCCAGCAACATCCATGGCCTGGACTACGTCTGCGCACAGTCGGCGCTGGCCACGCTGGAACGCCGCAGCGCCAACCAGCCCGGCCTCGGCCTGGCCCTGCAGAACGCGCTGGCGCGCCACCAGGGCCAGCACGACTACATCCTGCTGGACTGCGCACCCACCCTCGGCCTGCTGATGATCAACGCACTGGCTGCCGCCGATCGCCTGATCATCCCGACCCAGGCCGAGCCCCTGGCACTGCACGGCCTGGATGGCATGGTCCGCACCGGCGAGATGGTCGAGCGTTCGCGCCGCCGCCCGCTGCCGATCTCGATCCTGCCGACCCTGTTCGACCGCCGCACCCGCGCCGGCAACGAATCGCTGCGCACCATGCAGGATCGCCACGGCAACCGCGTGTGGGAAGACGCCATTCCGATCGATACCCGCATCAGCAACGCCGCCGGGCTGACCCTGCCGAGCGCTGGCGAGGACTACCCGGGCCGTGGCCTGGCCGCCTACCGGCGCGCCTTGAACTGGATCCTCGGCGAGGATGCCCGCGCCCTGGAGCAGGCCGCATGAACAGTACCGGCATCCTCGACGACTACCTGGACGAACTGCTGGGGGAGGCGATGGTCGCGCCGCCGCCTGCCGTTCTGCCGCCCGCAGGCGCCGGGCCAGGCCCGGCGATCGAAGCAGTCGCCGAACGCGAACCGACCTGGGACGACCTGCCGGCCGACGTGATCTACGAAACCGAAACCATCGCCGCCACGCCCAGCGGGGACAGCGCTGCGCTGGAAGCCGCCTTCGAGAGCGCCGCACCACCCACGCGCGAACCCACCTGGGATGACCTGCCCGCCGAGGTGATCTACGAAACAGAATCCGTCGCCGCCGCACCAAGCCCGGACGACGCGGTGCTGGAAGCGGCCTTCGAGAGCGCTGCCGCCTCCGCTAGCGCTGGGCCGGGTCCGGCGGGAGAAGCGGTTTCCGGACGCGAGCCGACCTGGGATGACCTGCCTGAGGAGGTCATCCACGAAACCGCGCCGGCACCCGCCGTCGTTGCAAACGCCGGTCCGGAACCTACCTGGGACGACCTGCCGGACGAGGTGATCTACGAAACCGATCCGGCGGACAGCCATCGCCTCGCCCACACCGACAGCCCCGGCCTGCAGGCCGCGTTCGAGGCGGCCGCGGGTGGCGAAGACGTAGCCACGCCACCGCCCGCCGTGGTCGCAGCACCGGTCGCCCCCACGGTTGCACCTGCAGCTCCGGCCCCGGCGGCGCGCACCGCCACTCCGCCGCCGCGCGTCGCCGTCGATGCCCCGGCAGGCAACCGTCCCGGCACCTGGCAGGAGCTGCAGGCGCAGGCCCACCAACCGGCCCGCAGCCCGCACCCGCAGAACCGACGCGCCGGCGAACGCACTTCGCGCTGGCTGCGCCTTCGCTGCGGCACCCAGGCCTATGCGCTGGAACTGCTGAAGGTGCAGGAAGTGGTGCTGCCGGTGCCCCTGCTGCCGCTGCGTGGCACTGCAGCGGCCATGCTCGGCATCATGAACCTACGCGGCCAGGTGGTCCCGGTGATGGACCTGGGCCTGCACTTGGGCGCGGCCGCCGCCGAGGACGACGCGCAGACCCGCATCGTGGTCCTGGAGGAGGACGGCGAGACCATCGGCCTGCGCGTGTCAGCGGTCGAAGATGTCGCCAACCTCACCGATTCGCAGATCGAACCGCCCGATACCGCGCGCATCTGCCAGATCTCAAACGACCTGTTCCGCGGCGTGGCCCGGGTCAGCCAGCGGCCGATGATCCTGCTCGACGCCACCCGGCTGTTGAGCTGAGCCGCCAAGAAAAAGGGGACGGAGGGGATTAAGTCGCAAGTGGCTCGGTGCTTTGCACCGAAGCGGTGCCTGTCGGGGACGCAAGGAGTTGATCCGTTGGATCAACACCTTACGTCCCCACTGCGCGGTCACCGTTGCCGAGGGGACTGCAGTAGAGCCAGCTCGCTTGCGACTTGATCCCCTCCGTCCCCTTTTGGACAGCGACCGCATCGACGTACCGCGTCGATTCTTCTAAAGAACCCCACCGGGGTGCCGTTATGGATCACGGAACCGTTTGTCCGGAGCAACGATGAGCACTGTCGAACTGGGTGGGGATCTCGGCATCGAGAGCACTACCGAGCTCAAGAACCGCCTCGCCCCCCTCGTGGAGCAGGCTGGCGAGCTGACCCTGGATGCCAGCCAGGTCGCCCGCATCCACACGGCCGCCGTGCAGGTGCTGTGTGCGTTCGTGCAGGCCCGCCGCGAGGCAGGCCTGGGCACCGGCTTCCACGGTTGCACTGCAACCTTCAGTGACGCCGCGCGCCTGCTGGGCGTCACCCAGGCCCTGGGCCTGGACGTAACCCATGACAACCTGAAATCTGTGGAGAACGCTGCATGAGCGCACGTATCTTGGTGGTGGACGATTCGGCGTCGATGCGCCAGATGGTGTCCTTCGCCCTCACCTCGGCCGGTTTTGCCGTCGAAGAAGCTGAAGACGGCGCGGTCGCGCTCGGTCGCGCCAAGGGCCAGCGCTTCAATGCGGTGGTGACCGACGTCAACATGCCGAACATGGACGGCATCGCGCTGATCCGCGAACTGCGCCAGCTGCCGGACTACAAGTTCACCCCGCTGCTGATGCTGACCACCGAATCGGCCGCCGACAAGAAGTCCGAAGGCAAGGCCGCCGGTGCCACCGGCTGGCTGGTCAAGCCGTTCAATCCCGAACAGCTGGTCGCCACCGTGCAGAAAGTGCTGGGCTGATCGCCCGGCGCCGCTCCCCCTCCTCGCTTCCGGATCACCACTGCCATGAGCATGGACCTGCAACGCTTCCACGCCACCTTCTTCGAGGAGAGCCGCGAAGGCCTCGATGCGATGGAGGCTGGCCTGCTGGCCCTGGAATCGGGGCAGCAGGACGCGGAGATCATCAATTCGGTGTTCCGCGCCGCCCACTCGATCAAGGGCGGCGCCGGCACCTTCGGCTTCGACGCGATCGCCGGCCTGACCCACGTGCTGGAAACGCTGCTCGATGAGCTGCGCGCCGGCAAGCGGGTCCTGGAAGGCCACGCCGTCGACGCCATGCTGTCCTCGGTGGACGTGCTGCGCGCCCTGCTGCGCGAAGCCGAACACGGCCAAGCCGCAGATCCCGCCGCAGTCGCTGCGGTGAAAGCGCGCCTGGAAGCGGTTCTTTCCGGCCAGGCCGCAGCGAGCGCCCCGGCGGCCGCGGCAGCCAAGGTGGACGATACGCCGGAAGCCTGGCAGATCGGCTTCACCCCGGCGCCGTCGCTGTTCATGAGCGGCAACGATCCATTGCGCATCATCCGCGAACTGGAACACCTCGGTTCGCTGCAGGTCGCTGCGCGCATGGAACGCCTGCCGGGCTTCGCCCAGCTTGATCCGCTCGAAGCCCATCTTGCGTGGGATCTGGGCCTGGTCGGCAAGGTGCCGCGCAGCAAGATCGAAGACACCTTCGCCTGGGTGCTGGACGATTGCGAGCTGGACATCCGTCCCGCCGCGCCGCCGAGCCTGGCCACGCAGGCGCCGGCCGCTGCGGCTCCCGCTCCGGTCGCAGCGGCACCGTCTGCACCTGCCGCGCCTGCCGCCAGCGGTGGTGCCAGCCAGGAAGCGGAAACCTCGATCCGCGTCAGCGTCGACAAGGTCGATGCGCTGATCAACCTGGTCGGCGAGCTGGTCATCACCCAGGCCATGCTCAAGCAGGTCTCGCATGCGCTGGACCCGGTCCACGCCGAGAGCCTGTTCGCCGGGCTGGACCAGCTTGAACGCAACACCCGCGACCTGCAGGAAGCGGTGATCGGCGTGCGCATGCTGCCGGTTGATGCGGTGTTCCGCCGCTTCCCGCGCCTGGTCCGCGACCTGTCCAGCCGCCTCGGCAAGCAGGTGCGCCTGCGCACCGTCGGCGAAGGCACCGAACTGGACAAGGGCCTGATCGAAAAGATCGCCGATCCGCTGGTGCACCTGGTGCGCAACTCGATCGACCACGGCCTGGAAATGCCCGACGTACGTCGCGGTGGAGGCAAGGATGAGACCGGCACGATCACGCTGGCGGCCTCGCATCAAGGCGGCCATATCGTCATCGAAGTCAGCGACGATGGCCGTGGCCTGGACCGCGCCAAGATCCTCGCCAAGGCCCACGAACGCGGCCTGGCCGTGCCGGACAACCCGACCGATTCGCAGGTCTGGGACCTGATCTTCCAACCTGGCTTCTCCACGGCCGATGCGGTCACCGACCTGTCCGGGCGTGGCGTCGGCATGGACGTGGTCCGCCGCAACATCCAGGCACTGGGCGGCGAGGTGCAGATCGAAAGCAGCCTCGGTACCGGCACCCGCACGCTGATCCGCCTGCCGCTGACCCTGGCCATCCTCGATGGCATGACGGTGGCCGTGGCCGGCGAAACCCTGATCCTGCCGCTTGCCTACGTGCTTGAGGCGTTGCAGCCGCAGCCCGAGGATATCCGCAGCATGGCCGGCGAAGGCCGCGTGCTGCGCGTGCGCGGCGAGTACCTGCCGATCCTGTCGTTGAGCGAGTACTACGGCTACGGCAACCGCGCACCGGGCAGCGAATCGCTGGTGGTGGTAGTGGAAGGCGATGGCCAGAAAATCGCGCTGGAAGTGGACGAACTGGTCGGCCAGCAGCAGGTGGTGGTGAAGAACATCGAGAACAACTATCGCCGTATCGGCGGGGTGTCCGGTGCCACCATCCTTGGCGACGGCCGCGTCGCGTTGATCGTTGACATCGGCGGACTGGTGCGCTCACTGCGGATGCCGCAGGCCGCCTGATCCACGCCGCATGCGGGTCATGGACCGCCGCCCTTCGGGGCGGCGGTTTTTGTTTGTGTGCTCCATTCCAGCCGGGGTCAGATCCCTTTTCAGGGAAAAGCGATCTGACCCCATCCCTTCTGTGAACTCCGTCGAGGCGATGGTTTCGCGCGCAACCACGTCATCCGAGCGCAAGCCCCGCCAGGACAGCACTTTCGCGCCGTCATCCCTACGCAACCGAATGTGATCTGCGTCCATAAAGTCCGCGCGGACGGCGCCGTTATTTCGCTTTGACGGTCGTCACCGAACCCCACCGGGCACCCCCGTTCGCTCTGCAACCACCCCCAAACCGGCGCACAGACGCCGGCACTCTGCCCACCTGGAGCACCCTGCATGAAGTGGTTCCAAGATCTGCCCATCGCCCGCAAGCTGGCCGTGGGGTTCACCCTCACCACCCTGATGACCCTGATCCTCGGCGCCTTCGCACTGCTGCGCCTGAGCGAGGCCAACGCGCAGTTGCGCGAGATGGCTGGCAACGATATCCCCTCGGTCCAGCATCTGGGCGAGGCACGCTCGCAGCTGGGCGAGTTCCGCACCTACGAACTGGCCCAGCTGAGCATGCTCGACCAGCCGGACAAGGTCGCCGACTACAACAAGCGCATGGACGACACCGCCAAGGCCGTGCATGACGAGTTGGCGGCGTACGCGGCGCTGCCGGCGCTGGACAAGGAGCGTGAACTGTATCGCGCGGCCAGCGCGCAGCTGGACCGCTACTTCTCCGCAAACAAGGCGATGCGCGACGCCGTGGCCGCCGGTGATGGCGCACAGGCCCAGCAGATCTCCGACGAGCAGTCGCGCCCGGCGCGTCGCGACCTCTTCGCTGCAATGAAGGCACTGGGAACCCACATCGCCGGCCAGATGGACGGCAAGATTGCCGACGCCAACGCCACCCACCGCACCAGCATGATTGCCATCATCGGCTGCATCGTGCTGCTGTCGCTGGTCGCTGCCGCGCTGGCCATCGTCATCTCGCGGGCAGTGACCGGCCCACTCGGCAAGGCCGTGCATGCCATCCAGGCCGTTGCCCGCGGTGATCTCAGCGTCAGCACCCAGGCCACCAGCAAGGATGAAGCCGGCAGGATGCTCGCTGCCACCGCCGAGATGACGGCGATGCTGCGACGCTTCAGCGAGCAGACACAGCTGATGGCACAGATGCACGCTGGCCCGGACATCAGCCATCGCATCCCGGAAGATTTCCCGGGTGTCTACGGCCAGCTGGCCAACGGCATCAACACGGTGATCTTCGAACACCTCGATGCGATCGTCGATGCCATTGAAGTACTCAACCAGTACGCCATCGGCAACCTGAGCCCGGACGCACGCCGCCTGCCCGGCAGCCGCGCGATCCTGCACGAATCCATGGACGCGGCCAAGGCCAGCCTGCTGGCCATCAATTCGCAGATCCAGCACCTGGCTGCGGCGGCCGCCGCCGGTGACTTCAGCCAGCGCGGCGACGCACAGCGGTTCCAGCACGACTTCAAGCTGATGATCGAGCACCTCAACACCATGATGCAGGTGGCTGACGGCAACCTCGGCCAGCTCTCGCAGCTGCTGCAGTCGATCGCCACCGGCGACCTGACCGCGCGCATGGAAGGCCAGTTCAATGGCGTGTTCGCCCGCATGCGTGATGATGCCAACACCACGGTCGCGCAGCTGACCCAGATCGTCGGCCAGATCCAGGCCAGCGCTTCCAGCATCACCCTGGCCGCCGGCGAGATCGCCTCAGGCAACAGCGACCTGTCGCGCCGGACCGAGCAGCAGGCCGCCAACCTGGAAGAAACCGCAGCCTCGATGGAGGAACTGACCTCCACCGTGCGCCAGAACGCCGAACACGCCCGCCAGGCCAACCAGCTCGCCATCGGCGCGCACGGTGTCGCCTCGCAGGGCGGTGAAGTGGTCGGCCAGGTGGTCACCACCATGTCCGCCATCGAAGCCTCGTCGAAGAAGATCGCCGAGATCATCTCGGTCATCGACGGCATCGCCTTCCAGACCAACATCCTGGCGCTGAACGCCGCCGTGGAAGCCGCGCGTGCCGGTGAACAGGGTCGCGGATTCGCCGTGGTCGCCAGCGAAGTGCGCACCCTCGCCCAGCGCTCGGCCGCTGCCGCCAAGGAAATCAAGGGCCTGATCGACGACTCGGTCGGCAAGGTCGCCGAGGGCTCCAGCCTGGTGCACCAGGCCGGCAGCACCATGGGCGAGATCGTCGCCTCGGTGCAGCGTGTGACCGACATCATGGCAGAGATATCTGCGGCCTCGCAGGAACAGAGCGCGGGCATCGAGCAGGTCAACCAGACCGTGGTGCAGATGGACGAGACCACCCAGCAGAACGCCGCACTGGTGGAGGAAGCCACCGCCGCCGCACGTGCGATGGAGGATCAGGCCGTGCAGCTGGGTGAAGCCGTGGCCCGCTTCCGGCTGGCATCGCACGGCACGACGGCCATTCCGGCACGCCCGCTGGCGGCACCGGTACCGCGCCAGGTCGCAGCCGCCGCGCCTTCGGCAAAGCCGGCTTCCGCGCGCCCCCTGCGCAGCTCGACGGCGCAGCCGGTACTGGCCGCCGACGGCGACTGGCAGGAGTTCTGACAGAACCACGGAGTCAGATCCCTTTCCCGTGGGAAAGGGATCTGACCCCTTACGCGTGGAAAGTGATGCAAATCCCACTTCATAATCCGGTGCAGAGGCCGATATCCCCATCGAGCCTCGCGCCAATGCGTGCTGGCGCCCGCCCCTGACCGTAGATTCCATGTCCGACGGCAACGACACTGCAGTGCATGATGTCCACGCGGCCGACGCCGCTGACGAGCGCTTCCTGGTCCGCAATCCGCGTCAGCTGCGCCAGCTGCTGCGCTCGCTGATCGACCAGCGATCATTGATCAACGCGCACATCGACGGCCGCGACCGTTCGTTCCCCACTGCGCTGCTCGACCTCGACGAAGACGAGGACTACCTGCTGCTCGATGGCAGCCCGCAGGAAGCTTCCAACCGCGCCGCCGAGCAGGCCGATCACCTGCTGTGCTTCGCCCAGCTCGAACGGGTGCTGGTGCGCTTCCGCCTGCACGAACTGCAGCGCGTGGACAACGACGGCCACGTGGCCTTCCGCGCCCCGCTTCCGGAAGAACTGGTGCACCTGCAGCGCCGCGAGCTGTATCGGCTGGAGACGCCAGTCACTGATTCACCGCAGCTGCTGCTGCCACCCGGCGAAGCGCGGGCCGAAGCGCTGTCGATGCGGGTGGTGGACATCAGCGGTGGCGGTCTGGCCGTGGTGGTGCCCAATGACTGCGCGGTATTTGGTCTGCAGAAGCGCTATCCGGCGCAGCTGTCGCTGCCGGACGGCCCCGACCTGGACATCGCGCTGGTGGTCTGCAACCTGTTGCCCCAGCGCCAGCCCAACGGCATCGAGGTCAAGCGCGTGGGCATGCGCTTCGACAGCCTGCCGCGCGGCGCCGACAGCGCCATCCAGCGCTACATCTTCCGCATCGACCGCCAACGCAAGGCACGCCGCAACGGCGAGCTCTAAGGCCCGGCCAACAGGTAGTGCCGGCCGCTGGCCGGCAACGTCGCGACAATGCGGGTACGGCCATTGCCGGCCAGCGGCAGGCACTACCGATCTCCGGTGGATCCACGCCATGCGTGGATGCCTTTCCCCGGGCACCTAAAGTCCCCCCCAGCGGAGCCGATATCGAGCCTGACACCGGGACTTCCGGCAGAACCAGGACCCCTCGATGAACGACAAGACCAGCTCCGCCGCCAGCACCGGTGGCGAATTCCTCAGCTTCACGCTTGGTGACGAGCACTACGGCGTGGACATCCTCAAGGTGCAGGAAATCCGTGGCTATGATGCGGTTACCCGCGTGCCGGATGCCCCGGACTACATCAAGGGCGTGATCAACCTGCGCGGCACCATCGTCCCGGTGATCGACCTGCGCCTGAAGCTGCGCCTGGACAACGCCCGCTACGACGCCTTCACCGTGATGATCGTGCTGAACGTCGACGACCGCGTGGTCGGCATCGTCGTCGACAGCGTCTCCGACGTGATCCCGCTGTCGGCCGAGCAGATCCGACCGACCCCGGAATTCGGTGCCGCCGTCGATACCCGCTTCATCTCCGGCATCGGTACCCATGACGATCGCATGCTGATCCTGCTGGACATCGAGACCCTGCTCGACAGCGCCGACATGGGCCAGGCCAGCCCCGCCGAAGACGTCGCCGCCTGAGCAACCGGAACTGCTTCACGTTCCAGTCACAAAACCCTTCAGTTCCCTTCGGCGGTGCCGATAGGGGGACAGAAGCCGGTCGCGCAGGAGCGCGCAGGACCGGCCCGATCGTTACCATCCCCGGAGATACCCTCGATGAAGTCCCTGTTTGCGTTCGTCTCGGCTGCTGTCCTGGCCACCACCGCCACCTCCGCTTTCGCCCAGTCGGCCGACATGATCCCGCCGGAAATGGCGCCGCGTTCGGTCGGCAAGGACGGCATGGTCTGTGGCAAGGTTGAAAAGGCCCGCTACGCAGAAGGTTCCGAAGGCCAGCCGACCTTCCTGTACATGGGCGGTGCCTTCCCGCGCCACACCTTCTCGGCCCGCATCGCCGGCGAGAACCGCGGCAAGTTCTCCTTCCCGCTGGAAACCCTGGAAGGCAAGACCGTCTGCGTGATCGGCAAGATCCAGCGCGACGCCTCGCGCGCGGAAATCGAAGTCAGCTCGCCGGCTGGGCTGAAGCTGGCCAACATCAAGTAATCCGCTGTCCGTCGAACTACGCCGGACCTGGTGCCGGCGTGGTTTCTGCTGCAACCGGGCCCGATGCCCGGGCGCGTCTGCCTTAGGAGCTCGCAACGCCCATGCCGTGGATCAACAACCTGAAACTGATGCCGAAGCTGCTGCTGACCTTCGGCGTCCTCCTGCTGGTGATGCTGCTGCAGGGCATCGTCGCCTATCGCGGCCTGCATTCGCTGAACAACGTCACCACCGAGCTGGCCGGTTCACGCATGGAAAGCATCCGCCTCGCCGGCGAGATGCGCGGCATGCTGGGCGAGTACCGCAATGCCGCCTACCAGCAGTTGATCCGCGCCAGCGACGACGTCAAGGCCGATGCGCGCAAGCAGGCCGTCGACCTGCGCACCAGCATGGACAAGTCGATCAAGGACTATCCGAAGCTGGTCGATAACGCACAACAGAAGAAGTTGTTCGACACCTTCGCCAAGGAATGGAAGGATGCCCTGGCGTCCTATGACAGCGTCACCGAGATGCTGGAACTGGACCTGCCGGACGACGCCATCGATACCTTCGTCGGCGAAACCCGTACCAAGCACCGCAAGGCTGCATCGGCGCTGGAAGCGCTGATCGCCGAAGACAACCGCCTCGCCCGCGCCTCGCGCGAAGAGGCCGCTTCCACCTATTCCGCCTCGGCCGTGCTGACCGTGATCGCCCTGCTGGGCGGCGCCGCGCTCGGCCTGGTGCTGGTGTGGCTGTTCGCACGCGCACTGGTCGGCAGCGTGCGTGGCGCCGTCTCGGTCGCCAACGACGTCGCCGGTGGCAAGCTCGATGGCCATATCGACGTCAGTCGCCAGGACGAAGTGGGCGAACTGATGCAGGCCATGCAGCGCATGCAGCGCGACCTGCGCGAGCGCATCGAAACCGACCAGGCCGTCGCCCGCGAGAACCTGCGCATCCGCACCGCGCTGGACTACAGCTCGACCGGCGTGTACCTGACCGACACCAGCAACACCATCGTCTACAGCAACCGCGCCCTGCAGCAGACCCTGAGCCAGTACCAGGACGAAGTGCGCCGCGACCTGCCGGACTTCGACGCCCAGGCCTCGCTGATCGGCAAGCCGATCACCGTGCTCGAGCACCGTGGCGAGATGGACCAGACCCTGCTGGGCAACCTGAAGGCGCACGGTGTCGCGCGTCGCCCGATGCAGTACGGCGATGCCCAGTTCGCCCAGGTGGTGTCGACCATCCGCAATGAAGGCGGCGACACCGTCGGCTACGTGGTGGAATGGCGCGACCGTACCCAGGAAGCGCAGGTTGAAGCGGAAGTGGCCCGCGTGATCGCCCAGGCCGCCGCCGGCGACCTGTCCGGCCGCATTGACGCCACCGACAAGGAAGGCTTCTTCCTGCAGCTGGCGCAGCAGATCAACGGCCTGCTGGACGCCAACGCCGGCAGCATCGAGCAGATCTCCGGCCTGCTTGCGGCACTGTCGCAGGGCGACCTGACCGTGCGCATGCACGGCGACTACCAGGGCGTGTTCGCCCGCATGCGTGACGATGCCAACGCCACCGCCGCGCAGCTGAGCGAGATCGTCACCCGCATCAAGCAATCCAGCCGCGCGATCAGTTCGGCCGCCGGCGAGATCGCCTCCGGCAACAGCGACCTGTCGCGCCGGACCGAGCAGCAGGCCGCAAACCTGGAAGAAACCGCGGCCTCGATGGAGGAACTGACCTCCACCGTGCGCCAGAACGCCGAACACGCCCGCCAGGCCAACCAGCTCGCCATCGGCGCGCACGGTGTCGCCTCGCAGGGTGGCGAGGTCGTCGGCCAGGTGGTCACCACCATGTCCGCCATCGAAGCCTCGTCGAAGAAGATCGCCGAAATCATCAGCGTCATCGACGGCATCGCGTTCCAGACCAACATCCTGGCACTGAACGCCGCCGTGGAAGCCGCGCGTGCCGGTGAACAGGGCCGCGGCTTCGCCGTGGTTGCCAGCGAAGTGCGCACCCTCGCCCAGCGCTCGGCCGCCGCCGCCAAGGAGATCAAGGGCCTGATCGACGACTCGGTCGGCAAGGTCAACGATGGCTCGGCGCTGGTGCACAAGGCCGGCGCCACCATGGGCGAGATTGTCGCCTCGGTGCAGCGCGTGACCGACATCATGGCCGAAATCTCCGCGGCCTCGCAGGAACAGTCCGCCGGCATCGAGCAGGTCAACCAGACCGTGGTGCAGATGGACGAGACCACCCAGCAGAATGCCGCGCTGGTGGAGGAAGCCACCGCTGCCGCACGTGCGATGGAAGAACAGGCCGGCCATCTCAGCGAAGCGGTGTCGATCTTCGTGGTCGACGAGGCCGAGGTCGTCGCCGCCCCGCGCGTCGCCGCAGCCCCGGCCCCGCGAGCCACCGCGCCGGCCGCCCCGGCACCGGTCGCACCGCCGGCCCGCCGCACCGCTGGCGGTCGCCCGATGGCCACCGAACTGGCCGACGGAGACTGGCAGGAATTCTGATGCCGGCCTGACCTGATCCACGAACACGCCCTGGCCCCGTGCTGGGGCGTTTTTGTTTACGGGGTATCTGGATATCCAGCCAACGGCGAAGCCCCTCGGGGTGGTCACGGAAAGCTGCGGATTTCCTTCGCTCGGGCCGGGAGGGTGGGTCGCGCAGGGGACGCCGTGAACCCGTCCATGAAGTGACCCCCGGGAGTTGGACATCAGATCCAACCCCGAGGGATACATGAACAGATACGACGCGCGTTTCAAACTGCAGGTCGCCAAAGAGGCCTGCAAGACCTCCACATCGGTCAAAGCC
>NZ_JBAWUK010000056.1:0-26248 GCF_037079935.1 Stenotrophomonas maltophilia group sp. Smal12
GGGAGGCGGGGGGCCGCACCTGGGTCGGTAATCTTGAGTAGATTAATGTAGTGCCGCCCCCCCCCCCAGAGACACGCACGCTAAATATACACAAGCGGGGGGATGGTATTTGTTGTGTGTATCGTTGCTCCCGGCCGGGTGGGGCGGGGCGCGGGCCCGGCGGGGTTTAGCCCGGCGCCCCCCCCCCCCCCCCCCCCCCACTACCGCGCGCGTCTCAACCCTGCCCGGCGAACACGCGCTCCAGCACTTCGGACAGCTCGTCTTCCGAGAACGGCTTGGTGATGTAGGCCTTGGCGCCCTGGCGCATGCCCCACATGCGGTCGGTGTCCTGGTCCTTGGTGGTCACCAGGATCACCGGGATATGCCGGGTCGCCTCGTCGCGGGCGAGGGTGCGGGTGGCCTGGAAGCCGTTGAGATTGGGCATCACCACGTCCATCAGGACCAGGTCGGGCAGCTCGGCCTTGGCGGTTTCGACCCCGGCCGCGCCATCGGTGGCGGTCAGGATCTGGTGCCCGAGCTTCTCGACGATGCGCTGTATCCCCAACAGCTGCGACGGTGAGTCGTCGACGATCAGAATGCGTGCCATGTTGTTCCCCATGTAATGCCCGCAGTGTAGTGCGGGCTCATTACCGGCGGGAGGGGCGCATCTGCCGTCTGTCGCCTGCCTGCGACGTTCAGTCGATCCGCACCACGGTGCGGCCCAGCGATCCGCCCGCCAGCATCCGCTCGAACACGGCCGGCAGGCCATCAAGGCCGACCTCGGCGGTACAGATGCGGTCCAGGTGCTGCGGTTTCCATTCGTTGCCCAGCCGCGCCCAGACGTCCTCGCGCAGCCCGCGTGGCGCATTGGCCGACGACACGCCCAGCAGCGACACACCACGCAGGATGAACGGCATCACCGTCATCTCCAGGGTCGGGCTGGCCGCCAGGCCGGCACTGACCACGCTGCCGTAGGGCGCGGTCTGCGCCAGCAGGCTGGCGAGCATGGCGCCGCCGGCATTGTCCAGGCCCCCACCGAAACGCGCCGATTGCAGTGGGCCGGTGTCGGCCAGGGCCTCACGCGGCAGCACCTCGGTGGCGCCGATGGCGTGCAGGAAACCGGTCTGGTCGGGTTTGCCGCTGATCGCATGCACCGTGTAGCCGGCGCGGCTGAAGATCGACAGTGCCAGCGCGCCGACGCCGCCACTGGCGCCGGTGACCGCCAGCGGTCCAAGTTCCGGGCTCTGCCGGTTGTCCTGCATGCGCAGCAGCGCCAACGCCGCGGTGAAGCCGGCGGTGCCCAGCACCATCGCCTCGCGTGGGCTCAGCCCGGCCGGTTGGGCGATCACCGCACGCGATTCCAGCCGCACATACTGGCTGTAGCCGCCGTCGCGGGTCTCGCTGAGGCCGCAGCCGGTGGCCAGCACCGCGTCGCCTTCACGCCATTCCGGATCGGTGCTGGCGACCACGGTGCCGGCTACGTCGATGCCCCCCACCAGCGGGAAGCGGCGCAGGATCTTTCCCTTGCCGGTGCCGGCCAGAGCGTCCTTGTAGTTGACCGAGGACCAGCTGGCGCGGATCAGAACCTGGCCGGGGCTGAGGTCTTCGACCTTGAGCTGGGCCAGGCCGCTGCGGTAACCGGCGTCGTCGTTTTCGATGCGGAAGGCGGTGAACGGGGTGGTGGGGGCCATCGGCATTGCCTGACTTCGAGGAAAACGCCACCTTACCCCGTTGCCCCCCTTTCGATCCTGCCAATCCGCCCCATCTTGTATGATCAGTAATGGTTTCACGGCTGGCGCCGCGGGAAGGGCCCGCGCCGCAGCCCACATCTTGATGGAGCGTGCATGGCCTGGAATACACCCGGCGGCAACAAGGGCGGACAAGGCCCCGAGGACAATCGACGCGGGCCGTTCGGGTCGCGCGGCGGTGGCAATGGTGGTGGCTGGGGCGGATTGCCCGGGCCGCTGAAGGACCTGTTCGACGGCGGCATCGTGCGTTGGGTGGTGGCGGCCGTTGTGCTGCTGGTGCTGTTCTCCAGCTTCCAGCTGATCGGTGAACAGCAGCGGGGCGTGGTCCTGCGCTTCGGCCAGTTCTCGCGCATCCTGCAGCCCGGCCCGAACTTCAAGTTGCCGTGGCCGATCGAATCGGTCACCAAGGTCAACGCCACCGAGATCAAGACGTTCTCGATCCAGGTGCCGGTGCTGACCCGCGACGAGAACATCGTCAACGTCTCGCTGAACGTCCAGTACCGCATCGACGACCCGCAGCAGTACCTGTTCGGCACCGTCGATGCCAACCAGGTGCTGGAGCAGTCGGCGCAGAGCGCGGTGCGCGAGGAAGTCGGCCGTGCCGACCTCAACGCGGTACTGAACAACCGTGGCCCGCTGGCCGTGGCTGCCGAGGAGCGCCTGCAGGCACTGCTGAAGGCGTTCAAGACCGGCCTGACCGTGACCGGCCTGACCCTGCAGGACGCCCGTCCGCCGGAAGAAGTGAAGCCGGCCTTTGACGAAGTCAACGGTGCCCAGCAGGTCAAGGAACGCCTGATCAACGAGGCCCAGGCCTACGCTGCCAAGGTCGTGCCGGAAGCCCGGGGCCAGGCCTCGCGCGCCCGTACCACCGCCGAAGGCTACAAGCAGGCCGTGGTGTCCAAGGCCGAGGGTGACGCGCAGCGCTTCAGCCTGTTGCAGGCCCAGTACAAGGACGCCCCGGAAGTGACCCGCAAGCGCCTGTGGCTGGAAACCGTGCAGCAGGTGCTGAGCGAGAACCGCAAGGTGATCGGCGGCGATGGCCGCCAGCTGATCTACGTGCCGATGACCGGCGATACCCGTCCCACCACCTCGGCCCCGGCCGCAGTGGCGAACCCGGACGTGGTGATGCCGTCGCTGCCGGGTGCAGCGGTGGAAGCTTCCCGTGATCCGGGCCGGCCGGTGGGCCGCCCGACCGGGCGACCGAGCGGCCGTGAGGAGGGCAGCCGATGAAGAGTCCTATCTGGATCGCCGTGATCGTGGCGGTGGTGCTGGGCCTGCTCGGCTCGGTGTACGTGGTCCGTGAGGACCAGACCGCCATGGTGCTGAACCTGGGCAAGGTGGTGCGTTCGGACATCAAGCCGGGCCTGCATTTCAAGGTGCCGGTGGTGGAAACGGTGAAGGTCTTCGACCGCCGCTTCCAGGTGCTCGACACCGCGCCGGCGCGCTACTTCACCGCCGAGCAGAAGGACGTCAGCGTCGACTTCTTCGCCATCGGCTACATCTCCAACGTAGGTGACTACTTCCGTGCCACCGGCGGCGATCCGCGCATCGCCAATGCCCGCCTGGCACCGATCATCACCGACTCGCTGCGCAACCAGATCAACTCGCGCACCCTGCAGCAGCTGGTGTCCGGCGACCGCAGCGAGCTGATCGCCGAGCAGCTGAAGGGGATCAACGAGGCGGTGGCCGGCCTCGGCATGCAGATGATCGACCTGCGCATCAAGCAGGTGGACCTGCCGACCGACAGCCAGGTGATCAACGACGTGTACGAGCGCATGCGCGCCCAGCGCAAGCAGGAAGCGGCCAAGCTGCGTGCGGAGGGCGAGGAGCAGTCGCTGACCATCCGTGCCCAGGCCGACCGCGACAGCACCGTGCTGATCGCCGAGGCCGAGCGTGATGCACAGCGCCTGCGCGGTGAAGGCGATGCCGAGGCGGCCCGCATCTACGGCAAGGCTGGCTCGGCTGATCCGTCGTTCTATGCGTTCTACCGCAGCCTGGAGGCTTACCGTGGCTCCATGACCGACGGCAATGGCGTGATTGTGCTCGACAAGAACGACCCGTTCCTGCAGTACCTGAAGAACGACCGCTGAGGTCGCAGGGCACTACCCCACGGGGCCCGGCCAGACGCCGGGCCCCGTGCTTTTTCCGGAGTCCCCCATGAAAGATCTGTTCGCCGCCGTCTGCCTGGTCGCGGTGCTGGAAGGCCTGTTCCTGTTCGTGGCGCCGTTCGCCTGGAAGCGCATGGCCGAGCGCCTGCTGGACCTGCCCAGCCCGGCCCTGCGCAGCTTCGGCGGGCTGGTGCTGCTGGCCGGCCTGAGCCTGCTGTGGTGGGCACGGCACTGACCCCACCCTGTAGCGTCCGAGACCATGCTCGGGCGGCGCCGCGCAGCGGCGGGAAGGCAGCCGAGCATGGGCTCGGCTCTACATGAGACGCCGGCCTGACCGGTGGGTGAAGCCGCCGGTCGGAAAGGTGGCAGCGGACCCCGGAAACCCGGATAATGCACAAAAGCCGGACGGGCCTCCCCGTTCGGCTTTTTCCGTGTCTGGGCCTTCCATCGCCGGCCGCTCCCCGTCTGGAGCCGCCCTCCAGGTGCTGGCCAGCCCCGCCACGGTTTACCCGTCCGCGGCCCCGATGGCCGCAACAAATCGAGGAGCCCGTCATGGGTCAGTCTGTCGTAGTGTTGGGTGCCCAGTGGGGCGATGAAGGCAAGGGCAAGATCGTCGATCTGCTCACTGAGGAAATCGGCGCCGTCGTGCGCTTCCAGGGTGGCCACAATGCCGGCCACACCCTGGTCATCAACGGCAAGAAGACCGTCCTGCACCTGATCCCGTCGGGCATCCTGCGTGACGACGCGCTGTGCCTGATCGGCAACGGCGTGGTGATCTCGCCGGCCGCGCTGCAGAAGGAAATCGCCGAGCTGGAAGCCTCCGGCGTGGAAGTGCGTTCGCGCCTGAAGATCTCCCCGGCCGCGCCGCTGATCATGCCGTACCACATCGCCCTGGACCAGGCGCGCGAACGCGCTGCCGGTGGCAAGGCGATCGGCACCACTGGCCGTGGTATCGGCCCGGCCTACGAAGACAAGGTGGCGCGTCGCGGCATCCGCATCGCCGACCTGCATTACCCGAAGCAGCTGGAAGAACTGCTGCGCACCGCGCTGGATTACCACAACTTCGTGCTGACCAAGTATCTGAACACCGATGCGGTCGACTTCCAGAAGACCTTCGACGAAGCGCTGGCCTTTGGCGAGTACGTGCAACCGATGAAGTCCGACGTGGCCGGCATCCTGCACGACCTGCGCAAGCAGGGTAAGCGCGTGCTGTTCGAAGGCGCGCAGGGTGCGCTGCTGGACATCGACCACGGCACCTACCCGTATGTCACCAGCTCCAACACCACCGTCGGTGGTGCGCTGGCCGGTTCCGGCGTCGGCGCCGATTCGATCGACTACGTGCTGGGCATCGCCAAGGCCTACGCCACTCGCGTCGGCGGCGGCCCGTTCCCGACCGAACTGGACGACGAAGTCGGCCAGGGCATCCGTGACCGCGGCGCCGAATACGGCGCATCGACCGGCCGCCCGCGTCGTTGCGGCTGGATGGACATCGTCGCGCTGAAGCGCGCCGTGGCCATCAACGGCATCAGCGGCCTGTGCATCACCAAGCTGGACGTGCTCGATGGCATGGAAAAGCTGAAGGTCTGCATCGCCTACGAATACAACGGCAAGCGCACCGAATATGCTCCGCTGGATGCGCAGGGCTGGGAAGAGTGCACCCCGGTGTACCTGGAGTTCCCGGGCTGGAGCGAGAACACCCACGGCATCACCCAGTGGGACGAGCTGCCGCCGGCGGCACGCGCCTACCTGCGTTCGCTGGAAGAACTGGCCGGCTGCCCGATCAGCATCGTTTCGACCGGCCCGGACCGCGACCACACCATGGTCCTGCAGGACCCGTTTGCCTGAGTGAGAGACCGGTAGCGCTGGGCCCTGCCTGGTGTTGCTGAAGGAAAAGCCCCGCGCAAGCGGGGCTTTTTCGTTTTCGGTACTGTGGCGGCACAGCCGGCAGGGCAGCGCAGCGATGACGGAGACTTCGGCATGAAGGGCGAGACGGTCGCACGGGTGACTCTGTGGCTGCTGTGGAGCCTGTGGACGCTGGCCTGCATCGTGCTGGTGCTGGGCGCGCTCGCCAATTACCTGGCTTCGCGCACGCAGACCCTGCCGCTGGTGCTGCAGCCGGGCGCGACCGCCGAGATCACGGTGTACCGCTTCATCGACGACCCGCTGCGACTGCGTCTGCGTTATGCGGATGACGGCGCCGATCCGGCGGTCGATCCCGAGCTGCGCCTGCGCGCGGAAACCCCAACCGATCGCACCGAGTTCCGCGCGGACAGCCGCTCGGCGGTGACCGATCCGGAGATCCACCGCGCACTGGAATCGGTCGAGCGAGACCGGTTCGCCGCCTCGTACTTCGGCTACGGCCGCAGTGACGCACTGCGGCGAGGCCGTTCCTCGCTGCGGCTGACCGTGCTGGAGGTCGATCCGGCGTTGGCCGGCCGTGCGGCCTCGGTGGACCTGCTGCCGCCGATGGACGTGCTGAAGCTGACCGACCTCGACTACCTCTGGCTGTGGCCGTTCTTCTTCTGGAAGATGGCGGCGCTGTTGCTGATGATTCCAGGAGCTGCGTTGGCCGTCTTTACTGTGGCATTGCGACGCTGGCAGCGCCGGGCATCATCGCTGCCGACTTCAGCAGCGGATAGGGATTGATCGACTCTCCCTTCCACCACTGCTTCTCCGGCCCCAGCACATGCACCTCGAAATGCAGGTGTGGGGCCTCGGCGCTGGCGTTGCCCGTGCTGCCGACGTAGCCGATCACCTCGCCGCGCTTGATCACCTGCTTCTCGGCCAGGCCATCGGCGTAGCGCTGCAGGTGCGCGTAGTAGTAGCACCAATGCCCGCTGGGCTCGAACTGGTAGATCGTCAGGCCACCGCGCTCGCTGTCGAACAGTTTCTCCACCGTGCCATCGGCCACCGCCAGCACCGGCGTACCTGCATCGGCCATGATGTCGATGGCATCGTGTACGCGGCCCTCGCTGCGTGCATCGGTGAAGGTATCGCGCAGCTGCGAGGGCAGGATGCCCTGCACCGGCAGCAGCAAGCCGGACGGTGCATCGGCAGCCTGGGCGGCCGGCGGCGCGGTGGAGGCGGGTGGGGCTGTTGCGCCTGGCGCTGCCGGTTCCGTCACCGGCGAGGCGGCCACCGTCGATGGCGCTTCCGGCAGCGCGTCGGTCACCGGCTCATCCATATCGCGGTGCAGCCACCAACCTGCACCCAATCCCAGCAGAACACCCAGCACGATCAGTTGCGAAAGACGCATCGACTCACTCCTGCATCACGACAGGCACCGAGGTGTCCACTGCGTCGGCCACGCGCAGTGCATCCCAATTGGTCATGCGTACGCAGCCATGCGACTCGGTCTTGCCCACGTGGCCGGGTTCAGGCGTGCCATGCAGGCCGTAATGCGGCTTGGACAGATCGATCCAGACCCGGCCGACCGGATTGTTCGGGCCGGGCGGCAGCGTGGCTTTCTTTTCCCCCTTGCGGGCATCCCAGAACAGCTTGGGGTTGTAGTGGAACGGCGGGTCGCGGTACACGCCCAGGATTTTCCATTCACCGATCGGCAACGGGTCGTGCTGGCTGCCGGATGACACCGGCACCTGCGCGATCAGCTTGCCCTGCGCGTCCAGTAGCTGCAGTGTGGAGTCGGATTTGTCGACCACGATTCTGGCGGCCTTCGGCAATGCGGCCGGGGCGATGTTGGGGACCTGGATGCGGCTGCCAGCCCTGGTCAGATCCACGCCGGGATTGAGCATCTTCATCAGCTCTGGGGACGCGTGGAAGCGCTCGCCCAGGGCTTCTTCCACACTGCTGTAGCCCAGCGATTTCAGCTTGGCCTGGTCGGCGGGTCCTTTCGGTATCGGCTGGAACGGGCCGGCGACATCCTCAGCAGTCAGCGTGTAGCTGGCCAGCGGCGTGATCGTATCGGCCTGCAGAGCCTTCCAGGTGGCGTCGTCCAGCTCACCCGTTACGGTCAGGCCGTGTGCCGTCTGGAAGCCTGACACCGCCCGCCGCTGGTTGCTGCCTACCTCACCATCAATCTGGCCCGGAGAGAAGTTCGCACGATCCAGCAGCACCTGGGCATGCAGTGCGGAGCGCACTGCGGTGTCCGGGCCAGCCTTCTCGGCAATGGGGGCGGGCAGGTTGGGCGGCGGCGCCTGCGCGAAGGCCGGCGACGCCAGCAGCGAGATTGCGAGCAGGGTGGATCGGGACACAGATGAGCGCATTGGGATCTCCAGCAGGTACGCCGCCACCTTGCCCGCAGGCGGCGCCGAGCCGCCGTGAAAGGGATCTGATGCCCGCATGAGCAGGCATGTCATTGCGGCCGGTTGCCAGCGGCAGGTGCCGCTGGGGACGGGGGCTCACCAAGGTGAACGGTGGCCGACGCCGTCGATGGGCGGCGATCAAGATTGCCTGCCGTGCCGCCGATAAGGCCACATCCCCCCGTTTTGGATACCCCCATGAACTACTTGAGGAACGTCAGGGTTGCCTGGCGTCTTGGGCTGGGCTTTGGCCTGTTGCTGCTGCTGGTTGCCGCCGTAGTGGCCACCGGCGCCACCGCCAGCGTCGTGCAGAAGCGCGCGATGCAGCAGGTGGTCGACGTCAGCGTGGCCAAGGTGCGCCTGTTGTCGCAGATGCTCGACGCCAACAACCAGATGATGGTGGTGCGGCGCGAGATGCTGATCCGCCAGGGCGAAGACCGCGGCAGCGATGAGAAGCGCATTGCCGATCTGGTCAAGCGCTATGAGGCCAGCTGGACCGCCTACCAGGCACTGCCAGGCGATGCGGAGGGCAAGGCCATCGCGGAAGCCATCGCGGCCAAGCGTGCCATCGCGCGCCCGCTCAACAAGCAGACCAGCGAACTGATGGAGCAGGGCGACTACCCGGGTGCCGTGGCACTGACCCTGGGCCCGGTGCAGGAAGCGGCCAACGGCTGGAACAAGGCACTGTCCGATGGCGTGGATTTCGAAGAGAAGGAAAGCCGTGAGGCAGCCGCCGAGGCCATCCGCCTGGGCGAGCGCAGCCTGCTGCAGCTGCTGGTGCTGGGCGGCGTTGCACTGCTGGTCGGCATCGGTGCCTCGGTGATGATCGGGCGCAGCCTGACCGGCCCGCTGGCCCGCGCGGTGAACCTGGCCGAGCGCCTGTCCAAGGGCCAGCTGGACCAGGAGTTCCGCCTCGGCGGCCGTGACGAACTGACCCAGCTGGGCGAGGCGATGGCCAGCGTGCGCCAGAGTGTGCAGGCGGCGATCGGCGCGCAGTTGCAGATGGCCGAGCAGCACGAGGCCGGTGCAATCCGCTATCGCATGGACGCCAGTGCGTTCCCCGGTGATTTCGGCCGCATGGTGCAGGCCACCAACAGCCTGGTCGAGTCGCACGTGCAGGTGGAACTGCTGATGGCCGAGGTGATGCAGCGTTACGCCATGGGTGACCTCAGCCGCGACCTGCCGGACTACCCGGGCGAGAAGGGCACGCTGACCCGCACCCTGGCGGCGGTGAAGCAGAGCCTGATGGCGATCAACGCGCAGATCGATGAACTGGCCCGCGCCGCACGCGCCGGCGATTTCAGCATGCGTGGCGATGCCGCTGCGTTCCAGTACCAGTTCAAGACGATGGTCGAGCACCTCAACGGCATGATGGCCAGTTCGCAGGCCAGCATCGCCGATGTTTCCGACGTGCTGCGCGCGATCTCGCATGGCGACCTGACCGCACGCATGGCGGGCGAGTACGAAGGCGTGTTTGCGCGCATGCGCGACGATGCCAACACCACCACCGCGCAGCTGACCGGCATTGTCCGCGGCATCCAGGTGGCTGCCGACAGCATCAACAACGCGGCCCAGGAACTGGCCGCCGGCAACAACGACCTGTCGCGCCGCACCGAGCAGCAGGCTGCGAATCTGGAAGAAGCGGCCGCGTCGATGGAGGAGCTGACCTCCACCGTACGCCAGAACGCCGAACTGGCGCGTCAGGCCGACAGCGAAGCGCATGCCGCCGGTGCCGCCGTGCGCGAGACCGAGCAGGCGATGGCACAGATGGCATCGGTGATGGGCGAAATCGATCAGTCCTCGGCACGCATCTCGGAAATCTCCACGGTGATCGACGGCATCGCGTTCCAGACCAACATCCTGGCGCTGAATGCGGCAGTGGAAGCTGCGCGCGCAGGCGAGCAGGGCCGTGGCTTTGCCGTGGTCGCCAGCGAAGTGCGCACGCTCGCACAGCGTGCCGGTGTCGCCGCCAAGGAGATCAAGGAACTGATCGAGGACGCCGCTTCCAAGGTGAAGAGTGGCCTGGCGGTGACCGTTGAATCGGAAGCCGCGATCGCACGCGTGGCGCAGGCCAGTTCGCGCACCACCCAGCTGATGAGCGACATCGCAGCGGCCAGCAAGGAGCAGGCCGCCGGCATCGAGCAGGTCAACCAGGTGGTGGTGCAGATGGACCAGGTGACCCAGCAGAACGCCGCGCTTGTGGAAGAAGCCACTGCCGCGAGCCGCGCGCTGGAAGAACAGGCGCATGCACTGACCACGTCAGTGGCGGTATTCCAGCTGGAGCAGGGGCCGCGCATGCCGGTCATGCCGGCGCGGGCGGCGTAAGCGACCTGTAACTGGATACTGGATGGCGCCCTGCCTGCGATGTCCCGCATGCAGGGCGTCGATGCACCCACCGGAACGATGCCGCGGGCTAGCGCCCGCGGGCTGAGCGTTCGATCAGCCAGCCGGCTGCGTACAGCAACAGCAGTGTTGGCGGAACCAGCACTGCATATGCGGTCGACCAGGGCTTGCCACGCAGCAGGCCGCCTGCGCCGATGGCATCGAGTGCGGCAGACTGCAGGGTAATGGGGAGCGCCATCAGGATATAGGTACCCTTCGGGTCCCCCTCCGACTGCGCGCCGTGAACCAGCCATGCGGTCGACAGCAGGTAGACCACGCAAAGCGCAAGACCGGTCCAGCTCAGGAGTCGCCGCATCTTCATCCGCATGCCCCGGTTCAACGGACGTCGAAGCGGGCCTGCAGCGGCAGGCTCACCTTCCGCAGCAGATCCCGGACCACCACCTGCGCAGTCCACGTGCCTTTGGGATCACCGGCCTCGGCGACGAACTTCAGGTGCAGGTTGGTCATGTACAGCAGGTTTGGCGGGCCGGTCAGGGCGGCGGTGAAACAGGGAACATCGCGTTCGTCGATACTGGTGCTGCCGTCCGGGCGCAGCATGCGCAGATCGCAGTGCACCTTGGGTACGCGGTTTTCGTCCAGTTGCGGGTTGGAGAGGAACGTCAGCAGGAACAACTCACCGCCCGGGTGGACTTCGTCGGCCTCGTTGAAGCGGGGAGTGGTCTCCGGCGGGGTCGCCCACTTGGCCCGCCAGTCGGCATCGGAAGTGACCAGCAGCGATGCCGCGAAGCCGCCGCTGGATTTCATGGCATCGGTCTCCGTCAACGCCTTGCCATCCCCATTTATCCAACCATCGCTGGCGGAGCTGTTCAGTGGCAGCATCATGGCCATCATGGTCAGCGCGCAGGTCCATCGCATCAACGGCTCTCCCGGGTAGCCGCGTCCCGCGGCAGAGCGGGTAGTATTGCCCAACATTGGCCGGCAAAGCAGCAGGACAGCCGGAGCAGGGGTTCCGTTGCCTGCCGATGTGGGTGATGCTTGCCAGCAAAGGAGGTGGCATGGGAATCGGGAGCGAGGAAACGCCGATCTGTTTCCCTGCATCGGCCGCGCCGCAGCACGTGCTGATGCTGCCCGGTCTGGATGGCTCCAGCAGGCTGTCGCCCCCGTTCCTGTCGGCACTCCAGGCTTACGGTCTGACAACGCAGGCGATCACGCTGCCCGCGCAGGGACCGCAGGATCACGCCACGCTTGCCCAACGGCTGTGGTCGCAGCTGCCCTGTCGTCCCTTCATCCTGCTCGCCGAGTCTTTCTCGGGCCCGTTTGCTGTTGAACTGGCCACGCGCCATCCCACCGGGCTGCGCGGACTGGTGCTTGCAGCGACCTTTGCGCGTCGGCCGGTGCCACTGCCGGCAGCCAGCGCAGCCCTGCTGTCGCCGGCCTGGCCGCTGCCTCCCGTGGCATTGCTGGCGCGCCTGTTGCTGGGGCCGTGGTACACCCGCGGGCACACGTCGATGCTGCGCGATGCGTTGGCCATGACTCCGACGAGCACGTTGCGGCAACGCGCCGCAGCGACCCTGCGGGTCGACGTGCGTGCATTGCTGCCAGCAATCCAGGTGCCGACGCTGTGCCTGCACGCGTGCCACGACCGCCTGCTGTGGCCGCCCAGCGTGGCCGAGCTGCAGGCCCTGTTGCCCGATGCCCGCCATGTGTCGTTGGAGGGGCCACATCTGCTGCTGCAGGCGCGTGCCGACGCAGCTGCAGCCGAAGTGGCCGCGTGGATGAGGACGTTGCCGCGTTGAACGATGCGCTCAGCTGCGGGCGCGGGTACGTGCCGCCTTCCTGGCCGCCACCTTGCGCACGGTCTTCTTCGCCGCACGGGTCTTGGCCGCCTTCTTCGCTGCAGCACTGCGCGAGGCGGCTGTACCGGCCTTCTTGACCGCTGTCTTCTTTGCGGCCTTCTTGGTGGCGGTCTTACGAGCCGGTGCCTTCTTTGCCGCCGCCTTCTTCGCAGGCGCCTTCTTCGCGGCCGTCGCCTTGGTCGTGGCCTTCTTTGCGGCTGACTTCCTGGCAGGCGCCTTGCTGGCCGCCTTCTTGCTCGCCGCCTTCTTCGTACCCTTGCGTGCGCTGCCGCTACGCTTGCCGCCACCGTCCTGCTTGTTCACGGTGGCCCAGGCGATGCGTTCGGCGGTGTTTTCGCTGGCACCGCGCTCGCGCTCGCTTTCCTCGATGTGCTCGGCCTGGCGCTTCTGTTTGTCGGTATATGCGGATTTGTCACCACGGGGCATGACGGTTCTCCTGTTGTAGTAGTCAGGCCAGCAGGCGCAGCTTGGGTTCACGCGCCCACTGGCGGGTGGCGGCCGCCGCCAGGAAGGCCTTGGCGTCTTCCGCTTCGACGATGCCGGCGTCGTTGCCGACGCGCGCCGCCTTCAGCAGCGCCTGGCCGCCTGCGTCGCTGGCGATGGCCTTCAGGTGCGCCCACGCCTGGCTGACGAACTCGATGGCTGCACTCTCTTTCGACAAGGCCTTCGCGGCTTCCGGACTGAGCACCACGGCTACCGCATCGAACACGGCCGATGGTGTGCCCGCCAGTTGCCCATCCGCCGCCTGTATCGCCCCATCGCTCAGCGTGGCGCCGCCTACTTTGGGCGCGACCAGCTTCACGTCTGCACCCGCCTTCCGCGCCGCTTTGCTCAGGCTGGCCATCACGCGCGCGTCGGAGCCCTCATCAAACAGGATGCCGATGCTGCGCCCTTGCAGGGTGGGCTTGTTGCGCCCAATCACGCGCACCTCGGGAGCGGCAGGCATGTCCTGCGCCGGCATGGCGGTCGGCGCGGGGTCGGGCAGTGCAGGCAGCGCGAGCCCATCCGCTACGCGCTGCGCCAGTGATTCGTCGATGTTGCGCAGGTGGCTGACGGTACGCACCCGCACCTTGAGTGTTTCCACCTTGGACAATTCGAACACGAGTGCCGATGCCAGATGCGCCTGTTCCGGCTTCTCAAGGCTACGGAAGAACATGCGGGCCTGGCTGTAGTGGTCGGCGAAGCTCTCCGCGCGGGTGCGGCCCTTGCGGCCATCGTCGGCGCTGGCGTGGCTGCGGAAACCTGCGGGCGTCTCGCGCGGCGAGTCCTCCTGCAGCGAGCTGGGATCATAGGCGACGCGGCCCTTGGGCACCTGCATCTGCATGTGGCCGTCGCGCTGGTGATTGGCGAACGGGCACTTCGGGGCATTCACCGGGATCTGGTGGAAGTTCGGGCCGCCAAGCCGCAGCAGCTGGGTGTCCAGGTAGGAGAACAGGCGGCCTTGCAGCAGCGGATCGTTGCTGAAGTCGATGCCCGGCGGCACGTTGGCCGGGCAGAACGCCACCTGTTCGGTCTCGGCGAAGAAGTTGTCGGGCCAGCGGTCCAGCACCATGCGCCCGATCACCTGCAACGGCACAAGCGATTCGGGAATGATCTTGGTCGGGTCCAGGTGATCGAACGGGAACGCGTCGGCTTCTTCTTCGGTGAACAGCTGCACCGCCAGTTCCCACTCGGGGAAATCACCGCGCTGGATGGCCTCGAACAGGTCACGGCGATGGAAGTCATTGTCAGCCGATTGCAGTTTCAACGCTTCGTCCCAGACCGTTGACTGGATGCCCAGCTTTGGCCGCCAATGGAACTTGACGAAGGTCGACTCGCCCGCCTCGTTCAGCAGGCGGAAGCTGTGCACCCCGAAGCCTTCGATCATGCGCAGCGAACGCGGAATGGCGCGGTCGCTCATCGCCCACATGATCATGTGCATCGACTCGGGCATCAGCGAAATGAAGTCCCAGAAGGTGTCATGGGCCGAAGCCGCCTGCGGGAACGCACGGTCTGGTTCCATCTTCACCGCATGCACCAGGTCCGGGAATTTCATGGCGTCCTGGATGAAGAACACCGGGATGTTGTTGCCGACCAGATCCCAGTTGCCTTCCTTGGTATAGAACTTGACCGCGAAGCCGCGCACGTCGCGCGGAGTGTCCACCGACCCTGCGCCACCGGCCACGGTCGAGAAGCGGGTGAACACGGGCGTCTTCACGCCTACCTCGGTCAGGATGCGCGCCCGGGTGTGGGCGGCCAGAGACCGGGTCAACTCGAAGTAGCCATGTGCCGCGCTGCCACGTGCGTGCACGATGCGCTCGGGAATGCGTTCGTGATCGAAGTGGGTGATCTTCTCGCGAAGGATGAAGTCTTCCAGCAGCGTGGGTCCTCGAGGTCCCTGCCGCAGGGAGTTCTGGTTGTCTGCCACCGGGATGCCCTGATCGGTGGTCATCGCCGGGTGGCTGCCGCCGGCGCGCGGGTGCAGTTCATCGCCGTTGCCGCGGGGGTGGTTTTCGGTTGCGCGCTTGCCGGTCGGCTTGCTGGCGGCCATGGGGGGGAGGCTCCGGATCATCAAGGGAACCACGACACTGGAACCGAACCCGTTAAACCCAGGTCCGGCAAAGGTGAACGTACGGGCAAAAGCAGGCTCGGGTATGCTTGCCCCATGCGAGTCGAGCCCTCCGACATCGAAGCCCTGTTCGACGCCATCCCGGACGTGCTGTTCTTCATCAAGGACCGCCAGGGGCGGTACACCCACGTCAACCAGACCATGCTGCGACGGCTGGGCCTGCGCGCGCGCAAGGACGTGATCGGGCGCACAGCGGCCGAGATCTACCCGACCGGCCTCAGCGCGGACTATGTCGACCAGGACGCCCGCGTGCTGTCCGGCGAGGTGATCGAGAACCTGATGGAGCTGCACCTGTTCGCCAACCGCGAACCGGGCTGGTGCCTGACCTGCAAGCGCCCGTTGCTGGTCGATGGCGCCATCGAGGGCCTGATCGGCATTTCCCGCGACCTGGGCCAGAAGGACAGCCTGGGCGCCCAGTACGAGCAGCTGCGGCTGGCCCTGGCCCACCTCAACGCGCACTACGCCGAGAACGTGCGCATGCAGACCCTGCTGGACATCACCGGCTTTTCGCTGTCCAAGCTGGAGCGCAGTTTCCGCAAGGTGTTCCAGATGACCCCGCAGCAGGTGCTGACCCGGCTGCGGATCCAGATGGCCATGCACTTGCTGCATGGCGACGACAGCATTGCCTGCATCGGGCAGGCCTGCGGTTTCAGCGACCAGAGCGCCTTCACCCGCAAGTTCAAGGCTGAAACCGGTTTCTCGCCGCGCGCCTATCGCGCCCGGATCGGCGGCAACGTCGGCGAGCCCGCACTGGCCTGAGCCCCCTGCTGCGCTGTGCCTATCCCCGCGGGCCTGGGACAGGGTAAGGTGTCGCCCCTGTAGCCCGCCGCCAGCCCCGCCGATGCCCAATTCGATTCCGACCGCTTCGCCGTCCCGCCTCGGACATTCGCTCAAGCCCCGCCAGCTGATCATGATGGGCCTGGGCAGTGCCATCGGCGCCGGCCTGTTCCTCGGCTCGGGCGTGGGTGTGCAGGCGGCCGGTCCGGCCGTTCTGGTCTCGTATCTGGTCGCTGGCGCGCTGGTGATCATCGTGATGAACGCACTGGGCGAGATGGCGGCGGCCAAACCGACCAGCGGCGCGTTCTCGGTGTACGCCGCCGATGCCATGGGCGCCACCGCTGGCGCCACGGTCGGCTGGTTGTGGTGGGTGCAGCTGGTGATCGTGATCGCCGCCGAGGCGGTCGGTGCGGCCGGGTTGCTTGCCACGGTCTGGCCGGTGGTGCCGGTGCCGATGGCTGCGTTGGCCTTCATGCTGTTCTTCACTGCGATCAACCTGCTCGGGGTGAAGAACTTCGGCGAGTTCGAATTCTGGTTCGCCATCCTGAAAGTGGCGGCGATCCTGGCCTTCATTGCCATCGGCGTGGCACTGCTGATGGGCTGGCTGCCGCAGGTCACCTCACCTGGCCTGAGCAACTTCACCGGACACGGCGGTTTCGCACCGAAGGGCCTGGCCGGGATCGGTGCGGCGCTGCTGGTTGTCGTTTTTGCCTTCGGCGGCACCGAAATCGTCGCCGTTGCGGCGGCCGAAACCGAAGATCCCGAACGCAGCATCGCCCGTGCCATCCGTACCGTGGCCTGGCGCATCCTGGTGTTCTACATCGGCTCGCTGAGCGTGATCATCGCCGTGGTGCCCTGGACCAGCGAAGCACTGAAGTCGCCGTTCGCCGCCGTGCTGGACATAGCGCGCATTCCGGGCGCCGGCACTGCGATCACCCTGATCGCGGTGATCGCGCTGCTGTCGGCACTCAATGCCAACCTCTACGGCGCCTCGCGCATGATGTATTCGCTCGCGCAGCGCCGCGAAGCACCGGCCGTGCTGGGCTGGACCGATCCGCGGCAGGTGCCGGTCATCGCCGTGCTGGCCAGCGTGCTGTTCGGCTTTGCGGCCACGGTGATGGAACTGCTGTTCCCGGACCGGGTGCTGCCGGTGCTGCTGAACATCGTCGGTTCCACCTGCCTGCTGGTGTGGACGCTGTCGCTGGTTTCGCAGCTGGTACTGCGCCGCCGCGCGGATCGCCTGGGTACCCGGCTGCCGTTCCGCATGGCCGGTTTCCCGTGGCTGACCTGCTGCGCGCTGGCGATCCTGGCGCTGATCTTCGGCCTGCTGCTGAGCGAGGCGCACACCCGCCTGCAGTTCCTGTCGATGGTGGCGCTGACCGCCACCATCGCCGCCGGCAGCGCCATCGCCCGGCGCATGCGCGAGGCGTGACTGAAGCTGTAGAGCCGACCCTACGGTCGGCTGCGGTTGCTGTAGTTTCTGTAGAGCCGACCCTGTGGTCGGCTGCTGTTCGCGTAGTCGCCAGCCGAGCGCGGGCTCGGCTCTACAGCCGGCATACATCCGCCGTGCCATCCTGATCGTGTGGGCCGCCAGCGGCCCGTCGACCAGGAGTACCGCATGCTGCGCAGCCGTCCCTTCCTGATGTTCACCGGCCAGGCCGAGGCCGCGCTGGCCCTGTACGCCGAAGCCTTTGCCGATTTCCGCCTGCTGGCCCTGCAACGCCACCCCGAGGGGGCCGGCGCCGGCGTACCCGGACAGGTCCGCCAGGCCATCTTCCTGCTCGGTGGCACCCATTACCTGTGCTTCGACAGCCTGGATGTGCACGACTTCACCTTCAGCCCGTCGATCTCGCTGTTCGTCGAGTGTTCCGGTGCCGAGCAGTTCGAGCGTGCGGCACGCGTGCTGGGCGAGGGCGGCCATTGGTTGATGCCGGTGGGTGATTACGACTTCAGCAACCGCTATGGCTGGGTGCAGGACCGCTTCGGCGTATCGTGGCAGTTGAGCCTGGGACAGATGCCGGACCCGTGATCGGGTAACTGTGGGTGTGGACCCTGGTTCACACGCCCTCATGAAAACGGCCCGCTTGCGCGGGCCGTTTTTCTTTATCGATGCAGTGAGGAATCAAGCCTCGACTTCATCATCCTTGTAGGCATCGACCGGGATGCAGGCGCACATCACGTTCTTGTCACCGTACACGTTGTCGACGCGTGCCACCGGCGGCCAGTACTTGCTCTGCTTCAGGCTGGCCAGCGGGAAGGCGGCCAGTTCGCGCGGGTAGGCGTGGGTCCACTCGCTGGCGGTCACCGCGGTGGCGGTGTGCGGCGCGTTCTTCAGCGGGTTGTCCTCGCGGTCCAGGCGGCCGTCTTCGATCGCGCTGATTTCCTCTCGGATCTGGATCATCGCGTTGATGAAGCGATCCAGCTCGTGCAGCGACTCGCTCTCGGTTGGCTCGACCATCAGCGTGCCCGCGACCGGGAAGCTCAGGGTCGGGGCGTGGAAGCCGAAGTCGATCAGGCGCTTGGCGACGTCCTCGGCACCGATGCCGCTGGTCTTCTCCAGCGGGCGCACGTCCAGGATGCACTCGTGCGCCACCAGGCCGTTACGGCCGGTGTACAGGGTCTTGAAGTGCGGAGCCAGGCGCTTGGCAATGTAGTTGGCGTTGAGCTGCGCGACCTGGGTGGCCTTGCGCAGGCCTTCACGGCCCATCATCGCGATGTACATCCAGCTGATCGGCAGGATCGAAGCACTGCCGAAGCTGGCCGCGCTGACCATGCCGACCGGGCCGTTGTCACCCAGCTTGCCCGGCAGGAACGGGGCCAGGTGCTCCTTGACCGCGCACGGGCCCACGCCCGGGCCACCACCGCCGTGCGGGATGCAGAAGGTCTTGTGCAGGTTCAGGTGCGAAACGTCCGAACCCCACTTGCCCGGCTTGGCCACGCCGACCAGGGCGTTCATGTTGGCGCCGTCGGTGTACACCTGGCCGCCGTGCTTGTGGATGATCTCGCAGATCTCGACCACCTCTTCCTCGAACACGCCGTGCGTGGACGGGTAGGTCATCATGATCGCGGCCAGGCGGTCGCTGTACTTCTCGGCGTTGAGGCGGATGTCCTCGACGTCGACGTTGCCGTTGGCATCGGTCTTGGTCACCACGACCTTCATGCCGCACATCTGCGCCGAGGCCGGGTTGGTGCCGTGTGCCGAGTCCGGGATCAGGCAGATGTCGCGGTGGCCTTCGCCGCGCGAGCGGTGGTAGGCACGGATCGCCAGCAGGCCGGCGTACTCGCCCTGCGCGCCGGAGTTCGGCTGCAGGCTGACCGCGTCGTAGCCGGTGCATTCGACCAGCATCGCTTCCAGCGTGTCGATCAGTTCCTTGTAGCCCAGCGCCTGGTCGGCCGGCACCAGCGGGTGGATCTGCGAGAACTCCGGCCAGGTCACCGGGATCATCTCGGCGGTGGCGTTGAGCTTCATGGTGCACGAGCCCAGCGGGATCATCGTGCGGTCCATCGCCAGGTCCTTGTCGGCCAGCGAACGCAGGTAGCGCAGCAGTTCGTGCTCGCTGTGGTGGGTGTTGAACACCGGGTGGGTCAGGAACGCGGACTGGCGCAGCAGGCCGGCCGGCAGCGCGTCGGCGGTGCTGGCGTCCAGCGCCTCGACGTCAGCCTGCGCGCCGAACACGGTGGCCAGCGCGACCACGTCGGCGCGGGTGGCGGTCTCGTCCAGGCTGATGCCGACCGAGTCGCTGTCGATCGCGCGCAGGTTGTAACCGGCGGCGCGTGCCTTGGCGTGGATCTCATCGGCATGCACGCCGGTGATGTGCAGGGTGTCGAAGAAGTCGCCACCGACCTGCACGCCGGCGTTGCGCAGTGCCGCAGCCAGGATCGAAGCCAGGCGGTGGGTGCGCCGGGCGATGCGGGTCAGGCCTTCCGGACCGTGGTAGACCGCATACATCGAGGCCATCACCGCCAGCAGCACCTGTGCGGTACAGATGTTCGACGTCGCCTTCTCGCGGCGGATGTGCTGCTCACGGGTCTGCAGGGTCAGGCGATAGGCCGGGTTGCCCTGGGCATCGATGGAGACACCGATCAGGCGGCCCGGCATCGAGCGCTTGTAGGCGTCACGGCAGGCCATGAACGCGGCGTGCGGGCCGCCGAAGCCGAACGGCACGCCGAAACGCTGGCTGTTGCCGACCACGATGTCCGCGCCCCATTCGCCCGGTGCGGCCAGCAGGGTCAGCGCCAGCAGGTCGGTGGCCACGGCCACCAAGCCGCCGCGTGCGTGCACGGCCTCGACCAGGGCCTTGTAATCGCCGATCTGGCCGAAGGTGTCCGGGTACTGCAGCAGCAGGCCGAAGGCTTCCGCTTCCAGTGCTTCGGCGGGGGTGCCGACGCGCAGCACGATGCCCATCGGTTCTGCGCGGGTGCGCAGCAGTTCCAGGGTCTGCGGGTGCACGGCGTCGTGCACGAAGAAGGTGTCCGACTTCGACTTGGCCGAACGCTTGGCCAGGGTCATCGCTTCGGCGGCGGCAGTGGCTTCGTCCAGCAGCGAGGCGTTGGCGATCTCCATGCCGGTGAGGTCGGCGCACAGGGTCTGGAAGTTGATCAGCGCTTCCATGCGGCCCTGCGAGATCTCGGCCTGGTACGGGGTGTAAGCGGTGTACCAGGCCGGGTTTTCCAGGATGTTGCGCAGGATCACGTTCGGGGTGTGGGTACCGTAGTAGCCCTGGCCGATGAAGCTGCGCAGCACGGTGTTCTTGTCGGCGATCGCGCGGATCTTCGCCAGTGCCTGCACTTCGGTCATCGACTCCGGCAGCGCCAGCGGCGCCGGCGACTTGATCTTGGCCGGCACGATGGCATCGGTCATCGCATCCAGCGACGCGTGGCCGACGACGTCGAGCATCTGCGCGATCTCGGCATCGTTGGGGCCGATGTGGCGCTCGACGAACGCATTGTGGTGCTCGAGCTCACGCAGGGAAGGGGTGTTCTGGGACATGGCGAAGGATCCGTCAGGAAAGGGCACACGCACGGGCACAAGCCGCCGGTCGGCGGTCTGCGGGGCGCCCCTCTGTCCTTTTGCCTGAGAGTTTGGAAGCGCGGAAAACCGCAGCTTCGTGCCCCTTCGGCGCCGGATCGAACCGGTCTCTCCAGAGTTCTGTTACGGGTGGTATCGGGCCTGAGCGATTACGGGCGTTGCGCCTTCGGCAGCGGTGTTCCGCTTCTCCCACCGTGTTGCCCGCCGATTATAGCCCGTTGCGGGCCCGCTGGCCGTCTACGGGCCTGGCCGCTGCGCCTGAATGGCCGATGGCCCGGACGTGCGTTTTGTGCATCGCTGCATGGCATCAGGCGCAATCCCCACCTATGATGGCCAGATACCCGAATTCATCTGGCGCCCTCCCTGCAGACAGGGACCGGCGCCCGCCGTGCGTGCCGCGCATGGCCCTGCCGGACGCCTTTCCCATGACCGCCGCTGTTGCTCCCTCCACCCGCCGCATGGCCCTGCTGCTTGCCGGCCTGGCCATGTTCGGCCCGTTCTCGATCGACACCATCTTCCCGGCCTTCCCGCAGCTGGCCCAGCGCCTGGCGGTGGACGAGGTGGCGGTGCAGCAGACCATCAGCGTCTACCTGCTGTTCTACGGCCTGATGAGCCTGGCGCACGGTCCGCTGTCCGACGCCTGGGGCCGCAAGCGGGTGATCCTCGGTGGCCTGGTGGTGTTCGTCGGCGCCTCGGTGGGCTGCGCACTGTCCACCGACCTGACCACGCTGCTGGCGTTCCGTGCGCTGCAGGGCCTGTCGGCGGGTGTCGGCATGATCGTCGGCCGCGCGGTGATCCGCGATCTGTACCACGGCCATGACGCGCAGCGGCTGATGAGCCAGGTGTCCATGCTGTTCGGCATCGCCCCGGCCATCGCGCCGATCATCGGTGGCTGGATCCTGCTCAGTGGCGCGGGGTGGCCGCTGATCTTCTGGTTCCTGGTGGTGTTCGGGCTGGTCCTGCTGGCGGCCACTGCACGCTACCTGCCCGAGACCCATCCCGTCGAAGCGCGCGTGCCGTTGTCGCCGCGCGTGCTGCTGCGTGATTACGTGCGCATCGGTTTCAATCCACGCTTCCTGCGCCTGGCGCTGGCCGGCAGCATCGGCTTTGGTGGAATCTTCCTGTACATCTCCTCGGCGCCGGTGTTCGTGATGCAGCACCTGCACCTGGGCGAGGGCGGTTTCGCCTGGTTGTTCATCCCGACCATCGGCGGCATGACCACCGGCTCATTCCTGTCCGGGCGCATGGCCGGGCACACCACGCCCACCCGCCAGGTCTCCATTGGTTTCGGCCTGTGCGCATTGTCAGTGCTGTTGAACGTTGGCTACGTGGTGCTGTCGCCACAGTTCGTGCTGCCATGGGCGGTACTGCCGATCTTCCTGGGTGGCATGGGCATGGCGCTGATCTTCCCGATCCTGGCGCTGGCGGTGCTGGACATGTACCCGCATCAGCGCGGCCTGGCCTCGTCGCTGCAGGCCTTCGTGCAGCTGATGATCAGCACCGTGGTGGCCGGCGTGGTGTCACCACTGCTGAGCGGCAGCCCGCTGCACCTGGCACTGGGCCAGGCGGCGTTCTTCGGCGCCGGTTTCGTGTTCTGGTACTGGGAACACCAGCGCGAGCGCGCGGCGCAGGCAGCCTGCACGGGTCACTGAGCAGCGCGCAGGGGTAGGGTGGGCCGCGATGCCCGAAACACTTGCGGCAGGGAACGGCCGGACTAGGCTGGGCATTCCAGCCAGCCGGTGCGTGGGTGCACGACAGCCAGCCGACCCAATGTCGTTGCATGAGGTTTCGCCATGGCTGCGCAGCAGACCTACCGCCTGTTCGAGGTGGCGCTGAAGGAGCGCCGCGTTCTTTCCCCTTCCCTGGACCGCATGGTGTTCACCGGCGCCGACGTGGCGCGGATGAAGACCGAAGGCCCGGACCAGCGCATCAAGGTATTCTTCCCCTTGCCCGGGCAGGACCTGCCACAGGTGCCCAGCGGCGAGGACTGGTATCCCCGCTACCGGGCGCTGCCGGACGATCAGCGCCCGCCGATGCGCACCTATACCATCCGCCAGCTGCGTGCAGAGCTGGGCGAAGTCGATGTTGATTTCGTGCTGCATGGCGAGACCGGGCCGGCCTCGCGCTGGGCCATCCATGCACGCCCCGGCGACCGTGTAGTGTTGCTGGCTCCCGATGCCGACTGTGCCGACAGCAGCGAAGGTTGGGAATGGAAGCCGCCGGCCGGCGTCGGCCAGGTGCTGCTGGTGGCCGATGAAACCGCGTTACCGGCGGTGGCCGGCATTCTTGAGGAACTGGCGGCCATGGTGGATCCGCCGCGTACGCTGGCGCTGCTGGAAGTGGCGCAGGCCGGCGACGCGGTGCCGCTGAAGGCACCGGCTTCCGCCGAGCTGGTCTGGCTGCCGCGCGGGCGCGCGGCGTACGGGGCGCCTCTGTTGCAGGCGGTGCAGGCGCGGCTGGCAGCGGCCTCGGGCGTGGCTGCCGGCGATGCGCCGGAGGAGATCGACGTCGATACGCAGATCCTCTGGGAACAGGCCGATACCCGCGTGGTCGGGCCGCTGTATGCCTGGGTGGCAGGCGAGGCGGGGGCGGTGATGGCGATCCGTCGCCATCTGGTCCGTGACTGCGGGCTGGACCGCCGCGCGATCACCTTCATGGGCTACTGGCGGCACGGCAAAGTGCTGGATTGAGCGGGTGTGAAGCGGCGTGGCGGGTGGGGTGCGCTATCCTTGCGCCCCCCTCGCAGCGGTATTGCACCATGTCCACCAGCTCCAAGACCCGCCGCGACCAGCGCCGTCGCCAGGAAAAGCAGGCCGCCAACAAGGCCGCTGCCCAGGCCTCGCCGGTGGAGCCGCATGCCGAACTGCGCGACGCGCAGCGCACCCTGCTGGCCGGTGTCGTGCGCCGCGACGGCGAATGGGTGCTGGGCATGGACGGCCGTATCGCCGGCCACAGTGACTCCGCCGCACAGGTACTGGCGCTGATCATGCAGGCCGGTGAACTGCACGAGCGCAACGGCACGCCGGTGCGCCTGATGTACTCCGATGCGCTGCGCGACGCCGCGCACGCCGAAGCGAAAGAGAAGGGCCAGACCTTCGAGGAATTCAAGGCGGAACTGGCCGCGGCGATGGCGGCGAAGAAGGACAGCTGATCGCGCCGAATCTGTAGAGCCGAGCATGGCTCGGCTCTACAACACGGAGAAGGGGCGGATCCTTGCGGATCCGCCCCTTTTTCTCATTTCGCCGCCGGGGCCGCGTTGGCCTGCCAGCCACACATCTGGCCTTCGTTCTGCTGCTTCAGCCACTCGTTGACCGGAGTGAAGTACTCGATCATCGGGCCGGCATCGAGCTTGTCGGTGCCGGTCAGCTCCTTCAGCGTGGCCTGCCACGGCTGGCTGGCACCCTTGCTCAGCATCGTCCAGTATTTCTGGCCGGCTTCCTTGTTGCCGTAGAAGGTGCACTCGTGCAGCGGGCCCTTGTAGCCGGCTGCATCGCACAGGCCCTTGTAGAACTGGAACTGCAGGATGCGGGCCAGGAAGTAGCGGGTGTAGGGGGTGTTGCCCGGCACGTGGTACTTCGCGCCCGGATCGAAGAATTCCTCGCCACGGGGGCTGGCCGGGGCCACGCCCTGGTACTTGGCCTTCAGGTCCCACCACGCCTTGTTGTAGTTGTTGGCGGTGATCGAACCATCGAACACGCCCCAGCGCCAGCGGTCGATCATCAGCCCGAACGGCAGGAACGACACGCCCGACAGCGCCATGCGCATCTGGTTGTTGATGACCGCTTCGCGGCTCTCGGTCGGTGCATCGACCAGGCCGATCGAGCTGAGGTACTTGGGCGTCATCGCCAGCACGATGGTGTCGCCGATCGCCTCATGGAAGCCATCGTTGGCACCGCCCTGGAACAGCGGCGGCAGCGGGTTGTAGGCCAGGTCGTAATAGATATGGCCCAGCTCGTGGTAGATGGTGGTGAAGTTCTCTTCGTTCGGCTTGATGCACATCTTGGTGCGCACATCGCCTTCCATGTTCATGTCCCAGGCGCTGGCGTGGCAGACCACATCGCGGTCGTCGGGCTTGATGAACTGGGTGCGTTCCCAGTACGACTGCGGCAGCGACGGCATGCCCAGCGACACATAGAAGTCCTGTGCGCGTTCGGTCATCTGCTTGGCGGTACGCAGTTCGGCTTCGCGCTGGGCCTTGTACTGCGCCGCCACGTTGGCGTCCTTGCCGGCCTTGGCCAGCGCCGCGCTCAGGTTGGCCTGGTACTGCTTTTCCAGTGCAGCGGTGATGTCCAGGCTGCCGGCACCCGGGTACGGTTCCAGCTGGTCCCACAGGTTCGACCAGTCCTGCTGCCACATGTTGCCCAGCAGGTGCGCGGCAATCAGGCCGTTGCCCACTTCGGCCTTGTCCTTGCCGTAGGTCTTGTCCAGCTTGCCGCGTGCATAGCAGTGCAGCTGCTCGTACATCGGCTTGACCTGTTCCCAGAGCCGGTCGGTTTCCGGGCCGATCTGCTCCGGCGGCATGTCGTAGCCGCTGCGCCACATCTGGCCGGCGTCGGCAAAGCCCATGCCCTTGGCGCCTTCGTTCACCAGGCCGACGAACTTCTGGTAGTCGCCGCGCATGCTCTTGGTGGTGCTGTGCCAGCCCTGCCAGGCGTCGAGCTGCTTGTCATAGTCGCGGCTGCGCGCCAGCACCTGTTCGAGCTCGCCCAGCTGGCGGCAGGAGTTCGGATCATTGGCATCGGTGCAGTACTTGCCGGCACCGTAGCTGCCTTCCATGCGCGTGGCGATCTGGGTCAGCTCGGCCAGCTTGGCCGGGTCGCGCGGTGCAGGCATCGAGGACATCAGCTTCAGCAGGTGGATCGCGCGCTTGCTGTCCTCGCTCATCGGCTTGCCGTCGAACTTGGCGGCCTGTTCGATCCAGCTGTTGAGCTGCGTCAGCGAACGCTCGTTGGCCTTGGCCGCAATGCGTTCCGAATCACCGTTGATGTAGGTGGAGGACAGCCACTGCGCCGAGGTCATCTCCGGGTAAGCGGCCTTGAATTCGGCATTGATGCGGGCCACGAACTGGTCGGCGGTTTCACCGGCCGGAGCGCTGCTGCTGGCGGTATCGGTGCCTGGGGCAGCTTCCTTCTTGCAGGCGGCCAGGGCCAGCGTGGCGGCGGCGATTGCCGAGGCCAGCAGGAGATGACGGTGTTTCACGGGCGGTCCTTGGGTGGTGAACGACGGCCGAAGGCTAGTGGGCCGTCGCTGCCACCGCAAGTGGCGGACGTCAGCCGGGCGGCGCCCGGCACCCGCAGAGGCCAGAGCACAAGCAACAGCAACCGCCGAAGCAACCGCAACAGCGGGGTATCCGTGGGATGGCGCGGCGGGGGGGGGGGGGGGGGGGGGGGCGGCCGCCCCCCCCCCCCCCCCCCCGCCCCGCCCCCCCCCCGCCCCCCCCCCCCCGCCCCCCCCCCCCCCCCCCCCCCCCCCCCCCCCCCTACAACAAAAAACCCCCCCCCCACACCCCCCAAAATAGAAAATCCTCTCGTGTTTTTTATA
>NZ_JBAWUK010000057.1:0-26206 GCF_037079935.1 Stenotrophomonas maltophilia group sp. Smal12
AACCAAGAGCGAATCAGATTGAAATTGAAGGGGCTAAGCCCGGTAAAGTACCGGGAACAGGCCCAAGCAGCCGCCTGACCCCACCGTCCAAGTCTCGGGGGTCACTTCATGGACGGGTTTACGGCGTGTCCTGCCAACCCACACCGCCCCGCCATCCCACGCAATGCCCGCTGTTGCTGTTGCTGTTGCTGTTGCCTCTGCAGGTGCAGGGCTGCAAGCCCTGCCGACCAGCCCCTTGATTTCGGGACAATCATCCCTACCCCTTGGCGAGGCCGCACGCGCTGGCGCGGCATTGCACATGGAGCCCTATCGATGACCGAGACCACCCAGACCGAAACCCTTGGCTTCCAGACCGAAGTCAAGCAGCTGCTGCAGCTGATGATCCACTCGCTGTACTCCAACAAGGAAATCTTCCTGCGCGAGCTGGTCTCCAACGCTGCCGACGCCGCCGACAAGCTGCGCTTCGAGGCCCTGACCCAGCCGGCGCTGCTGGAAGGCGACAGCGAGCTGCGCGTGCGCGTCAGCTTCGACGCCGCCGCCCACACCATCACCATCGAAGACAACGGCATTGGCATGAGCCGCGCCGAAGCCATCGCCCACCTCGGCACCATCGCCAAGTCCGGCACCGGCGACTTCCTGCGGCAGCTGTCCGGCGACCAGAAGAAGGATTCGCAGCTGATCGGCCAGTTCGGCGTCGGCTTCTACAGCGCTTTCATCGTCGCTGACGAAGTGGAAGTGACCTCGCGCCGCGCCGGCCTGGCTGCAGCCGAAGGCGTGCGTTGGAGCTCGCGTGGCGAAGGCGATTTCGAAGTGGCCACCGTCGACAAGGCCGAGCGCGGTACCCGCATCGTGCTGCACCTGAAGGACGGCGAGCACGACTTCGCCGATGGCTGGCGCCTGCGCAGCATCCTCAAGAAGTACTCGGACCATATCGGTCTGCCGATCCAGATGCCGAAGGAAGGTGGCGAAGAAGGCACCGCCGTCGAGTGGGAGACCGTCAACCGCGCCAGCGCGCTGTGGACCCGCCCGCGCACCGAGATCAGCGACGCCGAGTACACCGAGTTCTACAAGCACGTAGCGCACGACCATAGCGACCCGCTGGGGTGGAGCCACAACAAGGTCGAGGGCAAGCTGGAGTACACCTCGCTGCTGTACGTGCCCGGCCGCGCGCCGTTCGACCTGTACCACCGCGATGCGCCCAAGGGCCTGAAACTGTACGTGCAGCGCGTGTTCGTGATGGACCAGGCCGAGCAGTTCCTGCCGCTGTACCTGCGCTTCATCAAGGGCGTGGTCGATTCCAACGACCTGTCGCTGAACGTCTCGCGCGAGATCCTGCAGTCCGGCCCGGTCATCGATTCGATGAAATCGGCGCTGACCAAGCGTTCGCTGGACATGCTGGAGAAGCTGGCCACCGACAAGCCCGAGCAGTACGCCACGTTCTGGAAGGAGTTCGGCCAGGTGCTGAAGGAAGGCCCGGCCGAGGACTACAACAACCGCGAGAAGGTGGCCGGCCTGCTGCGCTTCGCCTCCACCCGCGGCGACGGCGATGCGCAGAGCGTGTCGCTGGCCGATTACATCGGCCGCATGACCGAAGGCCAGGACAAGATCTACTACCTCACCGGCGAGAGCTACAGCCAGGTACGCAACAGCCCGCACCTGGAAGTGTTCCGCAAGAAGGGCGTGGAAGTGCTGCTGCTGACCGACCGCATCGACGAGTGGCTGATGGGCTACCTGACCGATTTCGACGGTAAGGGCTTCGTCGACATCGCCCGTGGCGATCTCGACCTGGGCGCACTGGAAACCGATGCGGACAAGCAGGCACAGGAAGCGGCAGCAAAGGACAAGCAGGGCCTGGTCGAGCGGCTCAAGACGGTCCTGGGTGACGAAGTGGCCGAGGTGCGCGTGTCGCACCGCCTGACCGATTCGCCGGCGGTGCTGGCCATCGGCGAGCAGGACCTGGGCCTGCAGATGCGCCAGATCCTGGAAGCCAGCGGGCAGAAGGTGCCGGACAGCAAGCCGGTGCTGGAGATCAACCCGGGCCATCCGCTGATCGCCAAGCTCGACGCCGAAGCCGATGGCGCGCGCTTCGACGACCTCGGCCGGGTGCTGTTCGACCAGGCCGCACTGGCCGCCGGTGACAGCCTGAAGGACCCGGGTGCCTATGTGGCGCGCCTGAACAAGCTGCTGCTGGAGTTGTCGGCCTGATCGACAGATCGGGTGCCGGGCAGCGTCCCGATGGAGGCCAACCCTGGTTCACGCGCATTTGTAGGGTCGAGCCATGCTCGACTGCTCCATGAGTGCCGACCAAGGTTGGCACCTGCCAGGGGCAGCGGTTGGCACCGGCCAAAGCGGTGTTGCTCAGGTCTCCCGATCCAGCAGCGAGCCCAGCATCTGATCGTGTCGGCGGATCACCGAGGCATTGGCGGCGAAGGCCACTACCTCGGCTTTCGCCGCCAGCAGATCTCCCAGCAGTGCACCGACATCGGCGCCGGCGGCAGTCACCGAGGCCTGCACCCCGCCCTGTCCAGTGGCACCGCGCTGCAACTGCAGGCGCTGCGCATCGGGGGTCGCCAGATTGGCCACGTTGTGCGCTGCAACCTGCACGCCCTGCTGGGCCGCACGCATCCCGCCGAGGGCGATTCCCATCACGTTGTTCATGGCGGTCTCCGGGCCGCTCCGCGCAACCCTCCGGACCGGTTAACGGCCGGCCGGCCGCGACCTTGAGTCCACATCGGCCCGACAGGCCCGAGTGGTAGCATATCCCTCTGATTTCAGCGCCTTTTGCCAATGCTCAGTTTTTTCCGCCGCAAGAAGCCCCAGGATGCCCCCACCACGGAGGCGCCCAAGACCCAGCACTACTCGGCTGAAGAGCTGGCGGCGGCGTTCCCGTCGGCCGCCCCGGCCGAAGACGCACCCACCGCCGCGGTGGTCGAAGCCAAGGCACCGGAACCGGCCACCGTCGCCGTACAGGCCCCCGTCGCCGAAGTGCCTGCCGTGCCAGCTGCGCAGCCGGCCACCGCGTCCGAGGACGTCCAGGCTGAAGCGCTCGCTGCGGCCGCTGTGCTGGCTCCTCTGGCTCCGGTCATTCCGGTCGAGGAACCAACCGCCCCGGCCACCGACCTGCCGGCGCTGGTGGATGCCCCGCCGGCGCCCGCCGGCAAGCCCGGCTGGCGCGAACGCCTGCGCAACAGCGTCATCGCGCGCAGCTTCGGCGGCCTGTTCTCGCGCAACCCCAAGCTCGACGACGATCTGCTGGACGAGCTGGAAACCGCCCTGATCACCGCCGACGTCGGCGTGGGCGCCACGACCGATCTGGTCGAGGGCCTGCGCAAGCGCATGAAGTCGCGCGAGTTCGCCGACGCCAATGCGCTGCTGACCGCGCTGCGCGCCGAGCTGATCGCAATCCTGCAGCCGGTGGCCAAGCCGCTGGTGATCGACCGCAACGCCAAGCCCTTCGTGGTGCTCACCGTCGGCGTCAACGGCGTCGGCAAAACCACCACCATCGGCAAGCTGGCCAAGCGCTTCAAGGATGACGGCCACAGCCTGATGCTGGCTGCCGGCGATACCTTCCGCGCCGCCGCCGTGGCCCAGCTGCAGGCCTGGGGCGAGCGCAACGGCGTGGCCGTGGTCGCGCAGGGGCAGAACGCCGATGCCGCTTCGGTGGCATTCGACGCACTGCAGGCCGGCAAGGCCCGCGGCACCTCGGTGCTGATCGCCGATACCGCCGGCCGCCTGCACACCCAGTCAGGCCTGATGAACGAGCTGGGCAAGATCCGCCGCGTGCTCGGCAAGATCGATCCCACCGCCCCGCACGAAGTGCTGATGGTGATCGACGGCACCACCGGCCAGAACGCGCTGTCGCAGCTGCGCCAGTTCAATGCCGCAGTGAACGTGACCGGCCTGGTGGTGACCAAGCTGGACGGCACCGCCAAGGGCGGAGTGGTGTTCGCACTGGCCCGCGAGTTCGGCATTCCGATCCGCTTCGCCGGCATTGGCGAGCGCCCGGAAGACCTGCGCGTGTTCGACCCGGAAGCCTTCGTCGACGCCCTGCTGCCCGAAGCATTGGGCGCCTGATACACCGTGCAGCCACGCATGGCGTGGCTCTACTGCGATCTGGTAGAGCCACCCCATGGGTGGCTGCCTCCTTCCGGAACACTCATGCCCCGCCAGCCGCACGCCAGCGCCGACACTGCCAAGGAAGACGACTTCGTCGCCCGCCTGCTGCACTGGTTCGACGACCACGGTCGCCATGACCTGCCCTGGCAGCACCCGCGCAGCCCCTATCGGGTCTGGCTGTCGGAAATCATGCTGCAGCAGACCCAGGTGGCCACGGTCATCCCGTACTTCCAGCGGTTCCTGCAGCACTTCCCGACCCTGCCCGACCTCGCTGCCGCCAGCAATGACGCAGTGATGGCGCAGTGGGCCGGGCTCGGCTACTACGCCCGCGCACGCAACCTGCATGCCGCGGCAAAGCGCTGCGTGGAACTGCACGACGGCGACCTGCCGCGCGATTTCGATGCACTGCATGCCCTGCCCGGCATCGGCCGCAGCACCGCTGGCGCGATCCTCAGCCAAGCCTGGAACGACCCGCTCGCGATTCTCGACGGCAACGTCAAGCGCGTACTCAGCCGCTATCACGGCATCGACGGCTTCCCCGGCCTGCCGGCCATCGAGAAACAACTGTGGGCGATTGCCGACGCGCACGTCACGCAGGTGCCGGCCGGGCGCATGGCCGATTACACCCAGGCGCAGATGGACCTGGGCGCGACGGTATGCAGCCGGGCCAAGCCGGCCTGCGTGATCTGCCCGCTGCAGGACGCATGCGTGGCGCGGCGCGAAGGCCGCACCGCTGAACTGCCCACGCCCAAGCCCAGCAAGACCCTGCCCGAACGCGAAGCAGTTGCACTGCTGCTGCGCGACGCCCAGCAGCGCGTGCTGCTGCAGAAGCGGCCGGACACCGGCATCTGGGCGCAGCTGTGGACGCTGCCGCAGGCCGAGGCCGGCAGCGACCTGCAGGACTGGTTCGACGCACATGTCGACGGCTCGCTGGAAGATGCAGAGGAACTGCCGGTGCTGCAGCACACCTTCAGCCACTACAGGCTGCACCTGCAGGTACTGTCACGGAAGGTGCGCGGCCTGCGCGTGGAAGAACCCACGCTGCGCTGGGTCGCCAACGACGAGCTACCCGCATTGGGCCTGCCGGCACCGATCCGCAAACTGCTCGACGGCGCCACGATCAAGACGCCGAAACGAAATTCCAGCAAACCCCGCAACCACGAGTGAATGCCATGCCCCGAACCGTCTTCTGCCAGTACGAACAACGCGATGCCGAGGGCCTGGACTTCGTGCCCTACCCCGGCGAGCTGGGCCAGCGCATCTTCAACAACATCGGCAAGCAGGCCTGGGCCGCGTGGCTGGCCCACCAGACCATGCTGATCAACGAGAACCGGCTGTCGCCGCGCACGCCGGAACATCGTGCGTTCCTTGAAGGCGAACTGGTCAAGTTCCTGTTCGAGAAGGACGCGGAAAAGCCGGCCGGCTTCACCCCGGAAGCCTGACAGGCAGGTCGTGCAGGCCGCTGGCCGGCAATCTGGCATCTGCGCGATGCCGGCCAGCGGCCGGGACTACCGCGCTATTTCGCGTTTTCCTCGCGCTCCTGCACCTGCGCCTGGCGCAGCTCCTGCTCGGACGCGCGCAGCGCCTTCACATCCAGCTTGCGGATGCTGTTGATGAAGCACGGCAGGCGCGGGCCGCCGGTGGGGTCGCGCACCAGCACTTTGTCAAAGCGCGACGACACACGGCCCATGCTGCTGGTCAGGCCGATGGCGGTCGCATATGGCAGGTCCTGGCAGGGGCCATTCAACTCCAGCAGATAGGCTTCGCTGGGACGGGTCCACACCGCCAGCGCACTGTCGCCCAGCTCGGTCCAGCCATTGAGGCTGCCAAAGAACTGCATGTCATTCTGCGGCGCGCCGGCGTGGGCACGGTACAGATCCAGTTTCTCGGTACTGCTAAGCCGGCCGGTGGTCGCACAGGCGGCCAGTGCCAGGCAGAGTCCGGCCATCAGGATCGGGGTCTTCATGGCGATCTCCTCGGGGAACTGTCGCCATCATGCGCCTGGGCTGGCAACGCCGGCGCGACGGCTCGCGCCCCATTCAGCCGCCGGTCGGCGGCTACTGGCCGGACCACGGTAGACGCCAACCTGGTTGGCGCTTGCCCTGCAGGAGCAGCCGACCAAGGCCGGCCTCTACCAAAGCGGTCCCAGCGCTCAGACGTCGGCGTGGGCCAGTGCGTGCAGGCGCCCTTCGCGTAGCTCCAGCACCCGGTCCAGGCGCCGTGCCAGGCTGCGGTCGTGGGTCACCAGCACCAGGCTGGTATGACGCGCGCGGTTGAGTTCCAGCATCAGCTCGAACACGGTGCCGGCAGTGCGGTCATCCAGGTTACCGGTCGGCTCGTCGCCGAGCACGCAGGCCGGATGATTGACCAGCGCGCGCGCCACTGCGGCACGTTGGCGTTCGCCGCCGGACAGCTCGCCCGGCTTGTGGTCCAGGCGATGGCCGAGGCCGACCGCTTCCAGCAGCGTGGTGGCCCGGCTGCTCGCCTCGGCCACGGCGGTGCCGGCCAGCAGCACCGGCATCATCACGTTTTCCAGCGCGGTGAACTCCGGCAGCAGGTGATGGAACTGGTAGACGAAGCCCAGCGCCTGGTTGCGCAGCAGGCCGCGCGCGGTATCCGACAGCGCCGACATGCGCTGGCCGGTCACATACACTTCGCCGGCAGTCGGAATGTCCAGGCCGCCCAGCAGGTGCAGCAGCGTGCTCTTGCCGGCACCGGAGGCACCGATGATCGCCACCGTCTCGCCAGCAGTCACGGTCAGGTCCAGCCCATCGAACACCGGGGTCTGCATGCGCCCTTCGGCATAGGTCTTGCCCAGCGCTTCGGCGCGGATCACTTCATCGCCGCGGTTGACGACCTTATTCATAACGCAGGGCCTCCGCCGGCTGGGTGCGTGCTGCCCGCCAGGCGGGATACAGGGTGGCCAGGAAGCTCATCAGCAGCGCGACCACGGTGATCGCCACCACGTCGCCGGTCTGCATGTCGGTCGGCAGGCCGGTGATGTAATAGACATCCTCCGGCAGCAGCTTGACGTTGAACACGCTCTCGATGGCGCCGAGGATGCGTTCCAGGTTGAGGGTCAGGGTGATGCCGCCGATCAGGCCGGCCAGCGTGCCGAAGATGCCGATCAACGAGCCCTGCACCATGAACACCTGCATCACCCCGCCCGGGGTCAGGCCCAGGGTGCGCAGGATGGCAATGTCGGCCTGCTTGTCGGTCACCAGCATCACCTGCGAGGACACCAGGTTGAAGGCCCCCATGGCGATGATCAGCGACAGCAGGATGCCCATCACCACCTTCTCCATGCGCAGCGAGTGGTAGAGGTTGGCGTTCTGCTGCGTCCAGTCACTCACGCGGTAGGCACCGCCGAGGCTCTGCGCCAGGTCCACGCCCACTTCCAGCGAACGGTCCATGTCGTGCAGCTTCAGCCGCACGCCGGTGGCGCCGTCACTGCGCAGAACACGCTCCAGGTCCTGCATGTTGGCGAAGCCGACGCCGCGATCGACCTCGTTGTACCCGGCCTCGAAGATGCCGCTGACGGTGAAGCGCTTCATCCGTGGCACCGCACCGGCCGGCGTGCCCTGCACTTCGGCAAAGGTCACCAGCACCTGGTCGCCAACGTCCACGCCCAGCCAGATCGCCAGCTCCTTGCCCAGCAGCAGGTTGAAGCTGCCCGGCTTGAGGCTGTCATAGCTGCCCTTGGTGACCTTCCTGTCGATCACCGAGACGTTCGGCTCCAGCGCCGGATCGATGCCCTGGATGATCGCGCCCTGCACGCGCGGGCCGCTGATCATCGATTGGATCTCGATGTACGGCGCGGCACCCGCCACGCGCGGATCCTTGCGGGCGACATCAACCACCCGCATCCAGTCCGGCATCGGCTCGCCATCGCGGCTGATGGTGGTATGGGCGGTCATCTGCAGCAGGCGGCTGCGGATTTCCTTCTGGAAACCGCTCATCACCGCCAGGGTGGTGATCAGCACCGTAACGCCGAGCGCGATGCCCAGGATCGATGCCATCGAGATGAAGGAGATGAAGCCGTTGCGGCGCTTGGCGCGCAGGTAGCGCAGGCCGATGGCCACGGGAATGGGTTTGAACATGCAGGCACGCCGGTCAATTCAGCTTATGGTGCCATTGACCGGGGCCGACGGGAAACGCTGCGTGTGGCCACGGCCAGTCGCAGTTCACGTCGCTGCCCTGAATCGAGCACATCCGGCCAGAACAGCAGGCGCCGGCGGCGCCGATCCTCCCGCCACAGCAACAACAACCATGGGCCACGCACCACCAGCCGTGGCGTATCGACATCCCGTCCGGCCACCTGCAATGCCTCGGGAAGCGGAGGCAGAAGCACCTGCACGCGCGGCCTGCGCTGGCGCCAGGCCAGTTCGGCCAAGCCGACGCCCCAGGCCAGCAGCAGCGCGGGCATCAGCAACCGCGCAGGCAGATCCGAGGCGCGCAACAACCAGGGCGCGGCCAGCAGCACCGCCAACTGGGCGGCAGCCTGCAGCCGCGAGGGGCGCCACTCAAGGCTTGAGGGCGAGGATCTTCTGCATGAGGGGGATCGCGTGCGCATGCGGGCAGGCCTCATAGCCCATGAACCAGCGCCACAACTTATCGTCCTCGCAGTCGAGCAGGAACAGGAAAACCTCGCGCTCTCCGGTCGGTGCAGTGCTCCACTCACGGTCCAGGTAGCGGCCGAACAGCTGGTCCAGTTCGCGCATGCCGCGGCGGCAGCGCCAGCGCAGCTTCTTCAGCAGGACATCGTCTTCCATCGTGCTTCTCCAGATACAGCAAAGCCACGCATGGCGTGGCTCTACTGGGTGGTGCAGCCTCACGTGACGTGGCTCCACCGGGTACTGCCAGGCCTGTATCAGGCGCGGCGCTCCATCATCAGCTTCTTGATCTCGGCGATCGCCAGCGCCGGGTTCAGGCCCTTCGGGCAGGTCCGGGCGCAGTTCATGATGGTGTGGCAGCGGTACAGCTTGAACGGATCTTCCAGATCGTCCAGGCGCGCGCCGGTGTCCTCATCGCGCGAGTCGATGATCCAGCGATAGGCCTGCAGCAGGATCGCCGGGCCCAGGTAACGCTCGCCGTTCCACCAGTAGCTCGGGCAGCTGGTCGAGCAGCAGGCGCACAGGATGCACTCGTACAGGCCGTCGAGCTTCTTGCGGTCTTCCGGCGACTGCAGGCGCTCGCGGTCCGGCGGTGCCGGGGTCTGGGTGCGGATCCACGGCTTGATCGAGGCGTACTGCGCGTAGAAGTGGGTCAGGTCCGGAACCAGATCCTTGACCACGTTCATGTGCGGCAGCGGGTAGATCGGCACTTCCTTCTTGCCGCAGTCCGAGATGGCTCGGGTGCAGGCCAGGGTGTTGGTGCCGTCGATGTTCATCGCGCACGAACCACAGATACCTTCGCGGCAGGAACGGCGGAAGGTCAGGGTCGGGTCGATCTCGTTCTTGATCTTGATCAGGGCGTCCAGGACCATCGGGCCACAGGCGTCCAGATCGACTTCATAGGTATCGGTGCGCGGGTTGCTGTCGTCGTCCGGACTCCAGCGGTAGATCTTGAAGGTGCGCACGTTCTTGCCGCCGTTCTTGACGGGGAAGTGCTTGCCCTTCGTGATCTTGGAATTCTTGGGGAGTGAAAACTCGGCCATGGCTGCTCTCGTTGGCTCAGGCGGCCCGCGCCCGTGGGCGCGGATTGCATGGTAGGCGGGGTCGGATCAGTACACGCGCGGCTTCGGCGGCACCACGGACACGTCGTCGGTCAACGTGTACATGTGCACCGGACGGTAGTCGAAGCTGCACTTGCCCTTCTCGTCGACGCTGACCAGGGTGTGCTTCTGCCAGTTGACGTCGTCGCGGTCCGGATAGTCCTCGTGCGCATGCGCACCACGGCTTTCCTTGCGCTGTTCGGCCGAGTTGATCGTCGCCACCGCGTTGAGCAGCAGGTTGTTCAGCTCGTAGGTCTCGATCAGGTCCGAGTTCCAGACCAGCGAACGGTCGGAGACCTTCACGTCCTGGAACGAGTCGAAGATCTTGTCCATCTTCTCGCAGCCTTCCTTCAGCGTCTGGCTGGTGCGGAAGACGGCCGCGTCGGCCTGCATGGTGCGCTGCATGCGATCGCGGATGACCGAGGTCGGGGTATCGCCGTTGGCGTGGCGCAGCTTGTCCAGCAGGCCCAGCGCCTTGTCGCAGGCATCGGCCGGCAGCGGCTTGTGCGCGGCACCCGGCTTGATGGTCTCGGCGCAGCGGTTGGCCACCGCACGGCCGAACACCACCAGGTCGAGCAGCGAGTTCGAGCCCAGGCGGTTGGCGCCGTGCACGGACACGCAGGCCGCTTCGCCGATGGCGTACAGGCCCGGCACCACGGCGTTGTCGTTGTCGCCGACCTTCTGCACCACTTCACCGTGGTAGTTGGTCGGGATGCCGCCCATGTTGTAGTGCACGGTCGGAATGACCGGGATCGGCTGCTTGTGCACGTCGACGCCGGCGAAGATGCGGGCGCTCTCGGCGATGCCCGGCAGCTTCTCGTCGATCACGCCCGGGCCGAGGTGGGTCAGGTCGAGCAGGATGTGGTCCTTGTGCTCGCCGACGCCGCGGCCTTCGCGGATCTCGATGGTCATCGAACGGCTGACCACGTCGCGCGAGGCCAGGTCCTTGTAGTGCGGTGCATAGCGCTCCATGAAGCGCTCGCCGCTGCTGTTGCGCAGGATGCCGCCTTCACCGCGGACACCCTCGGTGATCAGGCAGCCGGCGCCGTAGATGCCGGTCGGGTGGAACTGCACGAACTCCATGTCCTGCATGGCGATGCCGGCACGCATGGCCAGGCCACCACCGTCGCCGGTGCAGGTGTGCGCCGAGGTGGCGCTGAAGTAGGCACGGCCGTAGCCGCCGGTGGCCAGCACCACGCCCTGGGCGCGGAACAGGTGCAGCGTGCCATCGGACATGTCCAGGGCCAGCACGCCGCGGCAGGCGCCTTCGTCGTCGAAGATCAGGTCGAGCGCGAAGTACTCGATCATGAAGCGCGCATCGTGCTTCAGCGACTGCTGGTACAGGGTATGCAGCATCGCGTGGCCGGTACGGTCGGCCGCCGCGCAGGTACGCTGCGCCGCCGGGCCTTCGCCGTACTTGGTGGTCATGCCACCGAACGGACGCTGGTAGATCTTGCCTTCGGCGGTGCGCGAGAACGGCACGCCGTAGTGTTCCAGTTCGATGATGGCCGGGATGGCCTCACGGCACATGTACTCGATGGCGTCCTGGTCGCCCAGCCAGTCCGACCCCTTGATGGTGTCGAAGAAGTGGTAGCGCCAGTCGTCCTCGCCCATGTTGCCGAGTGCGGCCGAAATACCGCCCTGGGCGGCAACGGTGTGCGAACGGGTCGGGAAGACCTTGGTCAGGCACACGGTCTGCAGGCCCTTGGCGGCCAGGCCGAACGTGGCGCGCAGGCCGGCACCGCCGGCGCCGACCACGACCATGTCGTACTTGTGTTCGGTGATCTTGTAAGCGGACATCTAATCTGGATTCCTGTGTAGGTGCCTGGGCTCAGGCAACGCCGAGGGCGATGCGGCCCACCGCAAACACACTGACGATCATGCCGAGCACGGCGACGAACTTCACCGCGGTCTGCAGCACCAGGGCCAGCAGCGATTCGTGGATGTAGTCTTCCAGCACGACCTGCATGCCGAGCTGCGCGTGCCAGAACATGGCGATCAGCAGGCCGATCAACGGCACTGCATTCCACGGCTTGGCCACGGCGGCGGCGGCGGTCGCGTAATCCGAGCCCAGCAGGCCCAGCACGAAGACCAGGAACCAGATGCCCAGCACCACCAGCGCGGCGGCGGTCAGGCGCTGGTGCACGAAGTGCTCGGTGCCGGTCTTGGCCGAGCCCAGGCCGCGCACGTTCTTCAGCGGGGTACGGAACTTGCTCACGCGGCACCTCCGAACATCACATAGGCCCACACCAGCAGGGTGATCACCAGGCTGCCGATGACCGACAGCCAGCTGCTGCGGATGAAGGCAGGGATGCTGAAGCCGATGGCGAAGTCCTGCACCACATGGCGGATGCCATTGCACAGGTGATAGGCGAACGACCATGTCCACGCGAACAGGAACACGCGGCCATACCAGGCCCCGGCATGGCCGGTGAAGCAGTTCCAGGACTCGGGCCCCATCATCAGGGCCAGCAGGCCGGCAGCGATGATGAGGGCACCAACAGACAGAAAGATGCCGGTGGCTCGATGCAGGATCGAGGTGGCCATCTGAATCTGCCAGCGATACACCTGAAGGTGCGGGGAAAGTGGGCGTTGTCTGGTCGCCATTCGCTGGGCTCGTTGTCTCGGCTGGGCGGCACGCGGCCGCGTTGGCTCAATGCTGATCAGAAATCGATGCAGCGTCCGTTTTTCTCCCAATCGCCATACCGCACCGGATCAAGTCCGCCGCGGCCGCCGAATTCCTCTGCTTTTTCCTGTTCCACGGGCACGGCTGCCGCGGGGACCAGCGGGGCTTCAGATTCGTCGTCGGGAGTGGGGGTTGTTTGGCCTATCATGTTCGGTCTCGCAACGCACAAATTTTAGACCTCGTTCACGTGCCTGACAACCTGCCCCCTGCTTTCGTCGGATATCCGCGCCTGCCCGGCCACCAGCTGCTGAGCCTGCAGGGCCCGGATGCGGCCGCCTTCGCCCACGCCCAGTTCAGCAGCGATGTCACCGCCCTGCCCCTGCTGCACTGGCAGTGGAGCGCCTGGCTGAGTGCCAAGGGCCGCACCCTGGCAGTGTTCCAGCTGCTCCGGCTGGCCGACGATCACGTGATGCTGGTGCTGGCCGACGGCGATGCCGATGCGATTGCGTCGCAACTGCAGCGCTTCGTGTTCCGTCGCAAGGTGAAGGTACAGGTGCGCAGCGATCTGGCCGTGGCCGGTGCGTTCACTGCACCCGAGGCTGCCAGCGGCGCCGCGATCGCGCACGCTGCAGGTGACGGCTGGGAGCTGGACCTGGGCAGCGACGCCCTGCCGCGCACCCTGCGCATCGGGGCGACGGATGCCGTTGCATCCGGCAGCGAAACCGATGAGGCCGCCTTCGCCCTCGCCTGGCGCCAGGCCGACCTGCGCTACGGATTGCCGCGCTTGGACGAAAGCCAGCGCGAAGTGTGGACCCCGCAGCAGCTGGGCCTGGACCGCCTGAATGGCTACAGCGTAAAGAAAGGCTGCTACCCAGGCCAGGAAATCGTCGCCCGCACCCACTTCCTCGGCAAGGCCAAGCGCGCGGTGCAGCTGCTGCATACCGCGGCACCGGCACAGGCCGGCGATGGCGTGCTGCAGGACGGCGCGACGCTGGGCACGGTCGCCAGCGTGGCCGGCAACCTGGCGCTGGCGGTGCTGCCGCTGGATGCTGGCGACGCCGAGCTGCAGGTGGGTGATGCCATTGCGCAGCGCGTGCCGCTGCTGGATGGCCTGGCCCGCTGAATCTGACGCGCCCTCATCCACGCACGGCGTGGATCTACTGACCGACCCGGTGGGTGCGGACCGTTGGTCCGCACTGCAACGAAGTAGCCGAGCATGGGCTCGGCTCTACAGAATCAGAGCCGCTCGCCGGTTTCCGAGTTGAAGAAATGCAGGCCCTGCGGGTGAATCGCCACGCGGATCTGCTCACCCACTGCTGGCAGCGACTGTGGTGCCACGCGCATGGTCAGCGCGTGCTGGCCACTGCTCATGTTGACGAAGATCTCGTTGCCGACCGGTTCGATGCCTTCGATGCGCGCGGTGAATGCATGCGCATCATCGGCAGCCGCCGGCTGCAGGTGCTCCGGGCGCACGCCCACCGCGATCGGCTTCTGCAGCCACGCCGGATCGATCGTCGCCTGGCCCAGCGGTGCACGCCATTCGCCGTCGACCACGCTCACGCCGCCGGCATCGCCCTGCAGCGTGCCACGCAGCACGTTCATCGCCGGGCTGCCGAGGAAACCGGCCACGAACAGGTTGGCCGGGCGATCGTACAGCGCCATCGGCGTATCGATCTGCTGGATGATGCCGTCCTTCAGCACCACGATGCGCTGGCCCAGGGTCATCGCTTCGACCTGGTCGTGCGTCACGTAGATCATGGTGGTGCCCAGCTTGCGGTGCAGCTGCGCGATCTCGGTACGCACGCTGTGGCGCAGCTTGGCGTCGAGGTTGGACAGCGGCTCGTCGAGCAGGAACACCGCCGGCTCGCGCACCAGCGCCCGGCCCAGTGCCACGCGCTGGCGCTGGCCACCGGACATCGCCTTGGGCAGCTTGTCCATCATCTCGGTCAGGCCCAGCGTCTGCGCCGCCTCGGCAATGCGCTTGTCGATGGTCGCCTTGTCATGCCCGCGCAGCTTCAGGCCGAAGGCCAGGTTCTCGGCCACGGTCATGTGCGGGTACAACGCGTAGCTCTGGAACACCATGGCGATGTCGCGATCCTTCGGCGCCACGTCGTTGACCACGCGATCACCGATGGTCAGCGTGCCGCCGCTGATTTCTTCAAGGCCCGCCACCATCCGCAACAGGGTCGACTTGCCACAGCCGGACGGACCGACCAGCACCATCAGCTCGCCATCGGCGACCTCGAAGCTGGCGTCCTTCACCGCGACCTGGCCGTTGTCATAGACCTTGCGCACACCCTGCAACTGCACTTTTGCCATATCACCTATCCGGTCCGCCCGAAGCCGGGCTGTCTTTTGGGACTGCCTCGGCCCTCCCGATGGCAGTGATGATTGCGCGCTTGCCGCATGACGGCGAGCACTGCAATCGAATACAGTTGCCCATTCTGCCATGTAAACGTTTTCACGTGGCACTATCCGATGATCGGTGCGCACCGATCTGCGTCGGCGGTTGAACGAAGGTTCCGCCGAGGTAGTGGTTTCGAATGGAACGGTCTTCCGCAACACCGGAGATCGCCCCTGACGAACCTCGGACAGGCAGTTGCGCGGATGTCCCCCGAACCCAGCCATGAAGCGATTGACAACGATGTCACCCGGATCTGAAACTCGAGCGATGCACGACACCCTCTTCCTGTTCGGTGCCACAGGTGATCTGGCCCAGCGCTACCTGTTCTCTTCGCTGCTTCGCCTGCTTGGCGACGGCCTGCTGCCGGAGGACTTCCGCATCCGCGCACTGGCCCTGTCCGGGCATGACACCGAAGCCTTCCATGACATCCTGCGGCCGCGCCTGCAGCAGGCCATGCCGATGGCCACGCAGGACGACATCGCTGCCCTGCTGCGCCGTATCGACTACCGTTCGGTGGACCTGCGCGACGTCGACTCGGTTGCCGCTGCGGTCTCCGACCTGGTGCACCGCAAGTGCGTCAGCTACCTCGCCATTCCGCCGGGCCTGTACATTTCCACCTGCGAAGGCCTGGCCAAGGGCGGCGCCCTCGCCGCGCCGGCACGCCTGATGCTGGAGAAGCCGATCGGCAGCGACAGCGAGAGCGCCGAGGAAATCATCAGCACCATCGGCCAGTGGATCGACGAGGACCGCGTGTTCCGCCTCGACCACTACCTGGGCAAGGCAGCAGTGCAGAACCTGATCGCGCTGCGCTTCGGCAATACGCTGCTGGAAGCGGTGTGGAACCGCAACTACATCGAATCGGTGCACATCCTGGTGGCCGAGAGCGAAGGCGTGGACGGCCGTGACGCCTACTACGCCCGCTCCGGCGCGCTGCGCGACATGGTGCAGAGCCACATCCTGCAGCTGCTGTGCATGGTGGCGATGGAGCCGCCGGCGTCGCTGGAAGCCGACCGCATCCGCGACGAGAAGGTCAAGGTGCTGCGCGCCCTTCGCCCGCTCGACGCGAAGCACGCCGCGCGTGACAGCATCCGCGGCCGCTACACCGCCGGCACCATCAACGGCCAGCCGGCGCAGGCTTACCAGCCGCCGGAAGGCAGCGACGTGGAAACCTTCGCCGGTGTCACCGCGCATATCGACAACTGGCGCTGGAGCGGCGTGCCGTTCCATCTGGTCACCGGCAAGCGCCTGCCCGAGCGCACCACCCGCGTGGTGGTCACGCTGAAGCCGGTCACCCATTGGCTGTTCGAGCGCCCGCAGCGCGCGCAGGCCGCACCGAACCGCCTGGTGTTCCAGCTGCAGCCGCAGGAAAACATCGAACTGGGCCTGATGAGCAGCCTGGCCGGCCCGGAATGGGGCGCGCTGGAACTGCATCCGCTGGAACTGGAACTGTCAGTGCCAACCGGCCTGCATCGCCGCATCGCTTACGAGCGCCTGTTCCTGGATGCCTTCAATGGCAATCACACGCTGTTCGTGCGCGACGACGAGGTGCGTGCAGCGTGGGCCTGGATCGACAGCGTCGCCGACGCGTGGAAGGACGCCAAGCTGCCGCTGGAGCCCTACCCCGCCGGCCAATGGGGCCCGAGCAATGCCGGCGAGTTCCTGCCGCAGGACGTGGACGCACCGGACAGCGGAGCGTCGGCATGAGCGCCAGTTCGCAGCCGGTGCTGGTGGCCGACATCGGTGGCACCAATGCCCGCTTCGCCCTGGCTGACACCTCGCAGGACGCACCTCTGCAGAAGGACAGCATCCGCGAGTACGCAGTGGCGGAGTTCCCTTCGCTGGGTGATGCCGCGCGCCACCATCTGGAACAGATCGGTGCCACCACAAGCCGCGGCGTGTTCGCAGTGGCCGGTCGCGTTGATGGTGATGAAGCACGCATCACCAACCATCCGTGGGTGATCTCGCGCAGCCGCACCGCAGCGATGCTCGGTTTCGACGAACTGCACCTGATCAACGACTTTGCCGCACAGGCGATGGCAATCTCACTGCTGCAGCCCGAGGACGTGGTCCAGGTCGGCGGTGCCGCCTGGGTACCGGGCAAGCCGGGCCAGCCGCGCAACTACGCAGTGATCGGGCCGGGTACCGGCCTCGGCGTGGGCGGCCTGATCATGCGCCACGGCCGCTGCTACCCGCTGGAAACCGAAGGCGGCCATGTCAGTTTCCCGCCGGGAACCCCGGAAGAGATCCGCATCCTCGAGATCCTGTCCGAACAGTTCGGCCGCGTCTCCAACGAGCGCCTGATCTGTGGCCCCGGCCTGGTCAACATCCACCGCGCCGTGTGCGAGATGGCCGGTATCGACCCGGGCCAGCTGCAGCCGGTGGACGTGACCGCCCGCGCCCTGCACGGTGATCCGCAGGCAATGCGCACCGTGGACGTGTTCTGCGCCGTGTTCGGCGCCATCGCCGGTGACCTGGTGCTCACCCAGGGCGCCTGGGATGGCGTGTTCCTGACCGGCGGCCTGACCCCGAAGATGCTCGATTCGCTGCAGCACTCCGGTTTCCGCCAGCGCTTCGAACACAAGGGCCGCTTCTCCTCGATCATGGCGCGCGTGCCCTCATTGGCAGTGATGCATCCCCACGCCGGATTGCTGGGCGCCGCCGCCTATGCCACCGACGCCGAACGTGACGCACCAGGAGTTGCCGCATGAACCCCAGCTTCCACGACGATCGCATCGAGTTCATCCAGCACGGCGACGCCGACGGCTGGATCGAAGCGGTGGCCGCTGAGATGGCACGCACCCTCAACCACGACATCAATGAAGTGGGCCGCGCCCGCATCCTGTTGTCCGGCGGCACCACGCCGGCCCCGGTCTACCAGGCACTGGCCGAGCTGGACGTGCACTGGGACCGGGTTGAAGTGAGCCTGGCCGACGAGCGCTGGCTGTCGCCGCAGGATCGCGACAGCAACGCCTGGCTGGTGCGCGAGCACCTGCTCAAGCGTACCGAGGGCGCCCACTTCGATCCGCTGGTACGGATCGGCAAGCCACTGCCCGAATGCGTGTACACCGCCAACCTGCAGGCGCAGCACAGCCAGCCGCCGAGCCTGGTAGCGCTGGGCATGGGCAACGACGGGCACACCGCCTCGCTGTTCCCGGGCTCGAAAGACCTCGCACGCGCACTGGAAAGCACCCTGCCCTACGCCGCGCTGGATGCCACTGGCTGCCCAGGCGCGAACCAGTGGCCGCTGCGCATCACGCTGACCCCGCACGGCCTGCGCCAGTGCCGCCAGCGCCTGTTGCTGCTGCGCGGCAAGCAGAAGCTGCAGGTACTGCGCCAGGCGCTGGACAGCAACGATGCCCAGCAGTATCCGATCCTCAATGCGATCAACCTGGAAGGCGCGCGCCTGCGCGTCCACTGGGCTGATTGATGTCGGCGGCGGCGCCGTGCCGCCGCTTGCCTCTCGCCACCACGAACGCCGGTAGCCAATGAGCCTCCATCCTCAACTGCAAGCCATCACTGAGCGCGTCATCCGCCGCAGCGCCGCCTCGCGCGCCGCCTATCTGGCCGCGATCGATGCCTCCCTGCGTGAGGGCCCGTTCCGCAGCCGCCTGAGTTGCGGCAACCTCGCCCACGGGTTCGCCGCCTGCGGCGGCACCGACAAGAGCCGCCTGCGCGGCGGCGTGACGCCGAACCTGGGCATCATCACCGCCTACAACGACATGCTGTCGGCCCACCAGCCGTTCGAGACCTATCCCGAACAGATCCGCGACATCGCCCGCGAGCTGGGCGCCACTGCACAGGTCGCCGGCGGCGTCCCTGCAATGTGCGACGGTGTCACCCAGGGCCGTGGTGGCATGGAGCTGTCGCTGTTCTCGCGCGATGTCATTGCCCAGGCCACGGCCATCGGCCTCAGCCATGACATGTTCGATACCACCGTCTACCTCGGCGTGTGCGACAAGATCGTGCCGGGCCTGCTGATCGGTGCGCTGGCCTTCGGCCATCTGCCGGCGGTGTTCGTACCGGCCGGCCCGATGACCCCGGGCATCCCGAACAAGCAGAAGGCCGAAGTGCGCGAGCGCTACGCCGCCGGTGAGGCCACCCGCGAAGAGCTGCTGGAAGCCGAGTCCGCGTCGTACCACGGTGCGGGCACCTGCACCTTCTACGGCACGGCCAACTCCAACCAGGTGCTGCTGGAAGCCATGGGCGTGCAGTTGCCGGGCGCCTCGTTCGTCAATCCGGGCACGCCGCTGCGCGACGCCCTGACCCGCGAGGCAACCGAACGCGCGCTGGACATCACCGCACTGGGCGACGACTTCCGCCCGCTGGGCCGGATCATCGACGAGCGCGCGATCATCAACGCGGTCATCGCGCTGATGGCCACTGGCGGTTCGACCAACCACACCATCCACTGGATCGCGGTGGCGCGTGCGGCCGGCATCGTGCTGACCTGGGACGACTTCGACGAACTGTCGCAGCTGATTCCGCTGCTGGCCCGTGTCTATCCGAACGGCGAGGCAGACGTGAACCGTTTCGCGGCCGCTGGCGGCCCGGCCTTCGTGTTCGGCGAGCTGATCAAGGCGGGCCTGATGCACGGCGACCTGGTCAGCGTCGCGCGTGGCGGCATGGCCGACTATGCGCGCGAGCCGCAACTGCGTGACGGCCGGCTGGTCTACCTGCCGGGCCTGGAACACAGTGCCGATGACGAAGTGGTGCGTGGGGTCGACAATCCGTTCGAGCACCAGGGTGGCCTGCGCCTGCTGCGCGGCAACCTCGGCAAGTCGCTGATCAAGCTGTCAGCGGTGAAACCGCAGTACCGGACGATCGAAGCACCGGCGGTGGTGGTCGATGCACCGCAGGTATTGAACAAGCTGCACGCCGGTGGCCTGCTGCCGCAGGACTTCGTGGCGGTGGTGCGTTACCAGGGCCCGCGTGCCAACGGCATGCCCGAACTGCATTCGCTGGCACCGCTGCTGGGCCTGCTGCAGAACCAGGGCCGGCGCGTGGCGCTGGTCACCGACGGCCGCCTGTCCGGTGCGTCGGGCAAGATCCCAGCGGCCATCCATGTGACGCCGGAAGCGGCGCGCGGTGGCCCGCTGGCCAAGGTCCGCGAGGGCGACATGATCCGCCTCGACGGCGAGGCCGGCACGCTGGAAGTGCTGGTGGACGCGGCGGAATGGGCAGCACGTCCGCTGGCGCCGAACACCGCGCCGGCCGCGCATGACCTGGGCCGCAATCTGTTTGCGATCAACCGTCGCGTGGTGGGTCCGGCGGACCAGGGGGCGATTTCGATTTCGTGCGGGCCGGCGGCGGCCGATGGCGGGCCGTGGGACTACGACGCGGAGTATGAGCTGGGGCACGATGCGGCAGCGGCGGCGGCGCCGCATGAGGCGAAAGACGCCTGACGCGAAAAGCCGCGGCAGGCTCCCGGCTTGGGCAGTAGGGCGCCCTGGCCGGGACACGCCGTAAACCCATCCATGGGGGCTCGATCGCGGCATCCATGCCGCTCACGGTCCCGGCCAGGGCGCCCTACTGCCCTTGGACAATTCCCGGCGCGTCATTTGCGCTGCGGCCACTGAATCAAGAAGAGCAAAGGCAAGGGCAAAAGCATGGGTATCGAACAACATCAGGTGAAGGCGGCGGAGCTGTTGCATGCGGCGGGCATCCTGCCGGTGGTGACGATTCATACGCTGGACCAGGCGCGGGCGGTCAGTGCGGCGCTGCTGGAAGGTGGTCTGCCGGCGATCGAGCTGACGCTGCGCACGCCGGTGGCGATGGAAGCGCTGGCGATGCTCAAGCGCGAGCTGCCCGATGTGGTGGTGGGTGCCGGTACGGTGCTGACCGTGGAGCAGATGCAGCAGTCGATCGATGCGGGTGCGGACTTCCTGGTGACGCCGGGGACGCCGCCGGCGCTGGCTGATGCACTTGCCGCTGCGCCGCTGCCGGTGGTGCCAGGTGCGGCGACGCCGACCGAGCTGCTGTCGCTCTACGCCCGCGGCTTCCGCGTGTGCAAGCTGTTCCCGGCCACGGCCGTGGGCGGGCTGGCGATGATCAAGGGACTGGCCGGCCCGGTGGCGGACCTGAAGCTGTGCCCGACCGGCGGCATCACCGAGAACACCGCCGCCGAGTACCTTGAACAGAAGAACGTGGTCTGCATCGGCGGTTCGTGGATGGTGCCGGGCAACTGGATCGCCGACGGCGAATGGGACAAGGTGCGCGCCAGCGCCGCCGACGCGGCGAAGATCATCAAGCGCGTGCGCGGCCACTGAGCCCGAAGCAGGTGTAGAGCCGAGCCCATGCTCGGCTCCACATTGCCTCGATCGGCAGTGACGGCCCACGGAATCTGTCCGTGGCCCTGCGGAAGGCTCAGCCGGTGGCCGAAACCCTTACAACGGCCGCGCCGGATCCACCAGCCCGTACTGGCTGGCCATGCGCGCCAGCGCGATGTTGTCGTGGATCCCCATCTTCTCGAACAACCGCGCCTTGTGCGTGTTCACCGTCTTCGCACTCAGGCTCAGGCGCCGCGCGATGTCTTCCTGGCGCAGGCCCTGGGTCAGCAGCAAGGCTACTTCCAGTTCGCGCGGCGACAGGCTGTCGAACGGCGATCCATTGCCCTCCACCGTCGACAGGGCCAGGTTCTGCGCGATGCTGGTGCCCAGGTAGCGACGGCCCATGGCCACATCGCGCACCGCGCGCAGCAGCTCCTGTGCATCGCAGCCCTTGCCGATGTAGCCCGCGGCCCCCGCCTCCAGCAAGCGCTTCGGCAGCGGCCCGTCTTCCAGCACCGATACGATCACCACGCGGGTGTTGCGGTGGCTGCGGACGATGCGCTCGGTCACTTCCATGCCACTCACACCGGGCAGGTGCAGGTCGCAGAGCACCACGTCCGGCAGCAGCTGGCGGACGTCGCGCAGTGCGTCTTCACCGGTCTCGGCTTCGCCCACCACCTCGATGTCGGTCTCCCCCGACAGGATCATCTTCATCCCGGTGCGGACCAGCGCATGGTCATCCACCAGGTAGACTCGAATCGTCATTCACGTACCTCTTCGAATGCGGCCATTGCAGGTCAAGCTAGGCAGGACGCCGATACCCCTGCAAGCGCGTCCGGGACGCGATCCGGGCGTTCTGCCTTGCGCATCACAGTAACGCGCGTTGTGCTTGCCCCCTGTCTTGCAGAACCTGCTGCAACGAAACAACTGATCTATTACGTAGACGCCCCGGAAGGGTCATCCACGTCACCCCCCTGTGATGATGCTTCGCTGGCCGTCGCTGGCGGCGAATCCCGACGTCGCCAAGGATGCCGGCGACTGAACATGACCAGATAGCACCCTACCACCCAAACCAGCGCGGCACACCATCCGGCCAGGATGTCCGAGGGATAATGCACGCCCAGATAGACCCGTGAGACGCTCACCAGCAGGCTGAACGGGGGCGCCAGCAGCAGTACCGGCCAGCGCCAGCGTGTATTCCAGGCCAGCAGCACCAGGGTCACGGCAAGGGTCATCGAGCCCATGGCGTGCCCGCTGGGGAAGCTGAACGTCGATTCCGGCGCAATCGACTCCCACAGGCTGGGGCGCTGGCGCTGGAAGAAGTGCTTGCTGCCCATGTTCAGCAACGCCGATCCCACGAAACTGACCGCGACGAAGGTCGCCTCGCGCCAGCGCCGGTAGCCCAGCAGCGCACCGATGATCAGCACGTCAGCAGGGATCAGGAACCACTCGTAGCCCAGTTTCGAGATGAGCACGAAGAAGCGGTCCAGCCACGGCGAATGCAGGCCATGCATCTGCCACAGCAGCGGCGCATCGAAATGGAACGATTCAAATTCGTGCACTTCGTCAGCCAGGGCGACGAAGCCCGCCAACGGCAGCAGTACGCCACCGAACAGCAGGACCAGGCGCCAGGCGTTGCGCGCCATCCAGTGGCGGAAACCGGAGGCCGACTCCGGAGCGGCGAGGATCGCAGGCTTATCCGGCGCTTCGGACATATTTGTGTTCGACGTAATCGTCGATCAGGGCGACGAACTCCTGGGCGATGTTGTCGCCACGCAGGGTCACCTTCTTCTCGCCATCGACGAATACCGGTGCTGCCGACGTCTCGCCCGTGCCCGGCAGGGAGATGCCGATGTTGGCATGGCGCGACTCACCCGGCCCATTGACGATGCAGCCCATCACCGCCAGGGTCATGTTCTCCGCCCCCGGGTGGTGGATCTTCCACAGCGGCATCTTCTCGCGCACATGGTTCTGCACCACTTTGGCCAGTTCCTGGAAGAACTCGGAGGTGGTGCGGCCGCAGCCCGGGCAGGCCGTGACCAGCGGCGTGAAGGCGCGCTGGCCGGTGGTCTGCAGCAGTTCCTGGGCGACGATCACTTCCTGCGTGCGCGACTGGCCCGGTTCCGGGGTCAGCGAGATGCGGATGGTGTCACCGATGCCTTCCTGCAGCAGCACGCTCAGCGCTGCCGACGAGGCGACGATGCCCTTGCTGCCGATACCGGCTTCGGTCAAGCCCAGGTGCAGGGCGAAGTCCGAGCGCTGGGCCAGGTCGCGGTACACCGCGATCAGTTCCTGCACGCCACTGACCTTGGCCGACAGCACGATCCGATCGCGCGGCAGGCCCAGTTCCACGGCCTGCTCGGCCGAATCCAGCGCCGAACGGATCAGCGCCTCACGCAGCACGCGGCCGGCGTCCCAGGGCTGCTCGCGCAGGCTGTTCTCGTCCATCAGCCTGGCCGCCAGGGCCTGGTCCAGCGAGCCCCAGTTGGCACCGATGCGCACCGGCTTGTTGTAGCGGATCGCGAACTCGATCAACTGGGCGAACTGCAGGTCCTTCTTCTTGCCGAAGCCGACATTGCCCGGGTTGATGCGGTACTTGGCCAACGCTTCCGCACATGCCGGCTCGGCGGTGAGCAGCTGGTGGCCGTTGTAGTGGAAGTCACCGATCAGCGGTACATCGATACCCATCATCGCCAGCTTGTCGACGATGCGCGGAATGGCCGCAGCGGCTTCCACGGTGTTGACGGTCAACCGCACCATCTCCGAACCTGCACGCCACAACTCGGCCACCTGCTTCACGCTGGAGGCCACATCGGAGGTATCGGTGTTGGTCATCGACTGCACCACCACCGGCTTGCCTCCGCCTACGGTGACCCCGCCGATCTGGACGGCATGGGTCTGGCGACGGGGCCAGGCGGTGGCATCGGAGGGGGGAGTCGGGCGGGTGACGGCGTCGTGCATGGGCGCATTCTACCGCCCACTCCCGCATTCGGGGTGACTCGCATTCAGCCTGCGGCACGGCTGCGGCCGATTGTCGCAGGCATGTACACGCATGAACGCATACGATGGGCGTGAATGACCGGTCCCGACGCCCCGTTTCTCCGTACCCTGTGCAGCCTGCGCTGGCTTGCCGTAGGCGGCCAGGCCGCCACCATCCTGGTCGCGACCTGGGTGCTGGGCCTGCCGTTGCCGCAGCTGCCGTTGTGGGCCGGCGTGGCGGTGCTGGCCCTGTTCAACGTCTACACCCAGCTGCGCCCGGAAGCGGCCGACACTGCGCCGCTGACCGCATTCGGCCATATCCTGGTGGACGTGATCATCCTGACCTGGATGGTGGGCTGGAGCGGCGGCATGGCCAACCCGTTCAGTTCACTGTTCCTGATCCTGATCGCGCTGGCCGCCTTCGCCCTGCCCCTGCGCTGGGCACTGGCGGTCGCGCTGGCCTGCCTGCTCGGCTACGCCGCCAGCGGCATCTTCGGGCAGGCGCTGCCGGACGGCTACTTCCGCGCACAGGACCTCAATCGCTGGGGCGTGGTCGCCAACTTCCTGATTTCCGCCACAGTGGTGCTGGCCTTCTCCACCCGCCTGGCACTGGCCCTGCGGGAGCGCGAACTGGAACTGTCGGCGCTGCGTGAGCGCTTCGCCCGCAACGAGGGCATCGTCGCGCTGGCCACCCATGCCGCCTCGGTGGCACATGAACTGAACACGCCGCTGGCGACCATGACCCTGCTCGCCGACGATGTCGCCGAGCGCAGCGAAGAGCCGGAAGTGCGCGAAGACATGGAGACCCTGCGCGAGCTGCTGGTGCAGTGCCGTGAGCGCGTGCTGGCACTGGCCGCCCCGGCCTCGGCCGACGCGCCGGGCCGCAGCCATTCCAGCGCCCAGCAGGTGCTGGAGCAATGGCGCCTGGTGCGACCGACCATCGACCTGCATCGCAACGACGATGCGCCGCTGCGGCTGCCGCTCGACCCGGGCGTAGGCCACCTGCTGATGGTCCTGCTCAACAATGCCGCCGATGCCGGCGAGAAGGCCGGCCGGCCGCGCGTGGACCTGGACCTGCGCATCGAGGGCGACGACCTGATCGGCGAAGTACGCGACTACGGCCATGGTTTCGACGCCCGTGCCGCCGTGCTGCCGGGCAAGCTGTTCGGCAGCAGCAAGAGCGAGGGCATGGGCGTCGGCCTGGCCCTGTCCCATGCCACCATCGAACGCCTCGACGGCGAGATGTGGATGCGCCCGGCCCAGGGGGCCGGCAGCCGCGTCGGCTTCCGCCTGCCGCTGGCCCCACGCGAGGAAACCCCATGAGCGCCTCAACCCTTGGTCTGCTGGTCGACGACGACGAGCTGTACCTGCGTACCCTGCAGCGCAGCCTGGCCCGCAAGGGCCTGGAAACACAGACCGCACAGGATGCCGCCAGTGCCCTGGCACTGGCCCGCCAGCATCCGCCGGCGTTCGCGCTGATCGACCTGAAGCTGGGCAGCGATTCCGGCCTGGCGCTGATCCAGCCGCTGCGCGCACTGCGCGCGGACATGCGCATCCTGCTGGTGACCGGCTATGCCAGCATCGCCACCGCAGTGGAGGCGATCAAGCTGGGCGCGGATGATTACCTGCCGAAGCCGGCCACGGTGCCGATGATCCTGCGCGCGCTTGGCGAGGAGGACGACGGCCCGGCCGACGACGGCGAAATGGAAGTGCCGGACGCGATGACGCCGATCAGCCGCCTGCAGTGGGAACATATCCAGCAGGCGATGCACGAGACCGGCGGCAACGTGTCAGCGGCCGCACGCCTGCTCGGCATGCACCGGCGCTCGCTGCAGCGCAAGCTGGCCAAGCGGCCCAGCCCGGAACGCGATCCGAGCCGGTGAGACGCCACGTCGTGCACCGGTAGTGGGGGGGGGGGGGGGGGGGGCCCCCCCCCGCCCCCCCCCCCGCCCCGCCCGCCCCCCCCCGCCCCCCCCCCCCCCCCCCCCCCCCCCCCCCCCCCCCCCCCCCCCCGCCCCCGCCGCGCCCCCCCCCCCCCCCCCCCCCCCCCCCCCCCCCCCCCCCCCCCCCCGCCCCCCCCCCCCCCCCCCCCCCCCCCCCCC
>NZ_JBAWUK010000058.1:0-25974 GCF_037079935.1 Stenotrophomonas maltophilia group sp. Smal12
CGCCCCCCCGACGCCGCAGCACAATAAAGACACCTTTAAGCACCCGAACCCCCCCCCCCAGGTGTCGTCGAGGTTTTTATTAGCGGTCGTAAGATGTTTGCGGGGGGCCCGGGGAGGGGGAGAGGGCGGGGGGCGGGGGACCCCCCCCCCCCCCCCCCCCCGCCGCCCCCGCGCCGGGCGCGCCCGGCGCGCCCCCCCCGCCCCCCCCCCCCCCCCCCCCCCCCCCCCCACCCCGGCCCTTCCAGCCCCCCCCCCGCGGCGGAGGGATGAGCAAAGGCAGGGTCAAAGGCCGGGGTCAGATCCCTTTGCTGCGCAAAGGGATCTGACCCCAACAAGCAAAAAAGGCAGCCATTGGCTGCCTTTTTTGCTTGTTGCTCTCGCCTTTGATTCCGCCCTTCCCGTCCGCGCCCGCAGGAAACTGTCGAGAGGGGGCGGATGGCCCTCTCCAAAACCGTTGGCGCCAGGGATGGCGCCATCGAGCACCATGGAAGGGCTTTGGCGTGTTTTGGAGAGGGCCATCCGCCCCCTCCCCCATGTATCAATCAAAGCGCTGACGGAGCGCTTGCTAAATCCCTTACTCCGCCAGCATCGCCGCCAGCTTCTCCCGCGCGGGGCCGGCCAGCTTCGGGTTGTCCAGCGCGAAGCGGATCGTCGCCTCCACCAGCCCCAGGTGCGTACCGCAGTCGAAGCGGGTGCCCTCGAAACGATAGGCATCGACTTCTTCGGTCTTCAGCAGCTCGGCAATCGCATCGGTCAGCTGGATCTCACCGCCGGCACCAGTCCGGGTCTGTTCCAGCAGCTCGAAGATCTTCGGGCTCAGCACGTAGCGGCCGACCACTGCCAGGTCACTCGGCGCGTCCTCCGGCTTCGGCTTCTCGACGATCTGCGAAATGCGGCCCTTGCGGCCATCGAACGCCTCAGTGGCGACGATGCCGTAGCTGGCGGTCTTTTCGTGCGGGACGTCTTCGACCGCGATCACGCTGGCACCGCTGGCTTCATTGAGGTCGGCCATCTGCTTCAGCGCACCGGCACCGCGGTTCCAGATCAGATCGTCGGGCAGCAGCACCGCGAACGGCTCGTCACCGATCACAGCCTTGGCACACAGTACTGCGTGCCCGAGGCCCAGCGCCTCGGCCTGGGTCACGAAGATCGCGCGCACGCCATTGGGCAGCACATGCCGGATCAGCTCCAGCTGCTCCTGCTTGCCGGCGCGCTCGAGCTTCTGCTCCAGTTCGTAGGCCTTGTCGAAATAATCGGCGACCGCGTGCTTGTAGCGGTTGGTGATGAACACCAGCGTGTCGCAGCCGGCTTCGATGGCTTCATCAACGGCGTACTGGATCAGCGGCCGATCAATGATCGGCAGCATCTCCTTCGGCACAGTCTTGGTTGCTGGCAAAAAACGCGTTCCCAGTCCTGCCACCGGGAAAACTGCCTTGCGAATTCGCTTGCTCATTGGTGCCTGTTTGCCTCACGTGCCGGAAAGGGCACGACTTTAGCGGATGAAATGTAAGCATCCTGTTCGATTGGCGAGAATTCCGGCATCGTCGCAAACAGGATTTCCTGGATGCTGGCAGTGTCGTAGCTGGCAATCGCCTCGCGCAGGCGCGGAACATTGCCCAGCACCAGGTCGCGCGAGAACGTACGCACGCCGGCCTCGAGAATCTTCGGGTGGGCGGTCGAACGGTAGTCTTCGTCCGAATAGAACAGGGTCTCGTGCAGCTTCTCGCCCGGGCGCAGGCCGGTGTAGATGATCTGGATGTCCTTGTACGGCTGCTTGCCGGTCAGGCGGATCATCTGCTCGGCCAGCACGCGGATCGGCACCGGCTCGCCCATGTCCAGGGTGTAGATCGCACCATGCGACGCCGACGCGGCCGCCTGCAGGATCAGCTGGCAGGCCTCGGGGATGGTCATGAAGTAACGGCTGACTTCCGGGTCGGTGACCGTGACCGGACCACCGCGCAGGATCTGCTCGCGGAACAGCGGCACCACGCTGCCGGCCGACGCCAGCACGTTGCCGAAGCGCACCGTGACGAAACGGGTGTGGGTGGACTTCTGGTCCAGGCTCTGGCAGATCATCTCGGCGTAGCGCTTGCTCGCACCCAGCGCATTGACCGGGTCGACCGCCTTGTCCGTGGAAATGAACACGAAATGCTCCACGCGGGCTTCCAGGCACGCGCGGGCGACGTTCTCGGTCGCCAGGATGTTGTTGCGCACCGCTTCGCGCAGCTGCCGCTCCAGCACGGGCACGTGCTTGTAGGCGGCGGCATGGAAGGCGGTATCGACCGGGTGCAGCGACAGCGCGTGGCGGATCACCGCCGGGTCACCGCAGTCGCCCAGCACCGCCTCGATCTCGACATCGGGGAAGCTGCGCCGCAGCTCGCCTTCGATGGTCAGCAGCAGCAGCTCGCTGATTTCCAGCAGGATGATGCGACCTGCACCGTGCCGCGCGCACTGGCGACACAGCTCCGAGCCGATCGAACCACCGGCGCCGGTAACCATCACAGTGCGCCCACCCAACCAGCCGCGGATCAGGTTCCAGTCCGGCATGATCGGCTTGCGGCCCAGCAGGTCTTCGATCGCCACTTCCTTCAGCTGGCCCGGCAGCGACTGGCCCTGCAGGATGTCGCTGAGCTTGGGCACGGTACGGAACGGCACACCGGTGCTTTCGCAGATCGCGACAACGCGCTGCATGCCTGCGGCGTCCAGTGATGGCATGGCAATGACCAGCAGCTTGGCAGCGGTCTCGCGGACCACCGTCGGGGCGTCATCCAGGGTGCCGAGGATCGGCAGGCCCTGCAGCTTGGCACCCCGCAGGTGCGGTGCATCGTCGAGCAGCCCGACCGGCTCGAAGTTGCCGGAACGACGCAGGTCGCGCACCAGTGTTTCCGCCGCCTGGCCAGCGCCGAGGATCAGCACGCGGCGGGCGCTGGAATCGGACTGCAGTGCCTGGTAATCCTTCCAGGCCCGGTACAGCAGGCGCGGTGCGCCCAGCAGGGCCGACAGCGCGAACGGGTAGATCACCAGCACCGACATCGGCACGCCGTCGAAGCGCTTCCACATCAGCACCAGGACGATGGCGACCATGCCGATGAAGCTGGCCTTGAAGATGTTCAGCAGGTCGCTGACGCTGGCGAACCGCCATAGCCCGCGATACAGGCCCACGCGCCAGAACACCAGGCCCTGCAGCAGCAGCACCAGGGTGGTATCGACGTTCCACAGGGGCAGCGCCGGAGCGTTGGGCAGGATCGAGTAACGCCCTGCATGGAGCAACTGCCAGCATGCCCAGACCATGAAGAGGTCGTGGCAGACGATGGCCGAACGCGGCATCAGGCCGAGGATTCTGTCCCGCCAGGGTGAAGCCATAAGTCAGGTATTTCCTTGTCGGTAGCGCATTCCATTGCGCAGGAGGAGCCAGAGGACGCTCAGCGCGGTGAACCACGCGATCGCCACGGCAGCCTCCCACCTCGGCTGCAAATTGGAGCAGACATTGAACACTGTAATACTGAACAGGCCCAAAGCAAAGTACATCCCTGTCACCTGGGGGTGACTGGCTCCTGCCTGCACCGCGCGCTGGTAGACGTGCTGGGTATGGGGTTCCATCCAGCGTTGTCCCGAAATGATGCGCGCCAGCAGTGTGAAGCCCGCGTCCACGAGGAACGGCGAAACCGGGACCAGCAGCAGGATCCAGTTGATATCGGTACGCACGCTGGCGAGCGCCAGCACCGCTGCGACCGCGTACCCCAACGCGCCGCTTCCGACATCGCCCATGAAGATCCGGGCCCGAGGGAAGTTGAACGGCAGGAATCCAAGGCAGGCCAGGCCCAGGGCCACGGCAGCCAGCGAGTACGGCCACGGCAGCACCGGCGCCAGCCCCAGCATCGCCACGACGGCCTGGCTGGCGGCAATGCCGTTGATGCCGTCCATGAAATTCCAGATGTTGATCAGTGAGGCGGTGAACAGCAGCACCAGCGCCGCCAACAGCCAGCTGCCGCCATTCACCTTCACCAGGCCGGCCAGCAGCGCCGCGGCGATGAAATGCACCAGCAGGCGACGCATCGCTGGCAGGGGCCTGTGGTCGTCCCACCAGCCGATGCCGGCCACCAGCACCAGCCCAAGGCTGGCCACCAGCACTGTCGGCGTGCTTTCGGGCCAGGCCCAGACGGCCACGGCTGCAGTCACCAGCAGGCTGATGACGATGGCAATGCCGCCACCGCGCGGGGTAGCGACACTATGGCTGCGGCGTTCGCCGGGCTGGTCCATCAACTGCTGGCGCAGCGCATAGCCACGTGCAGCCCAGGTCAGCACCGCACTCAGCAGGGCGAGCCCCAGCAGCGCGCCCATCACAAGCCAGGGCATGGATCAGAGCACCGCGTAGTTCAGCAGTGGCTTGACCGTTCCCCACTCCTTGCAGCTCGGGCACTGCCAGTGGTGGGTACGCGCACCGAAGCCGCAGCGGGTGCAGCGATAGGCCGGGTTACGCACCAGCAGCTGGTCAGTGATGTGCTTGAGGTCATGCAGGGTGGCGGTGGAATCGGCGCCCTCGGCGAGGGTGAGGTCGATCAGCGCGGACTCGCCACGCACCGACGGGCGATCCTTCAGCTGGCGGCCGAGGTAGGCACGCGCCGGGGCCACGCCTTCCTGCTCCTCCATCAGCCGGGTCAGCGCCAGCACCGGGGCAATGCCACGGTAATGCTCGGTCATCTCCGACAGGAACGCGCGCGCACCTGCCAGATCGCCCACCTTGCGATAGTTCTGCATCAACGCCGGCAGCAGTTCCGGCAGGTATTCGGGATCGTTGCGCGCGGCGCGCTCGAAGGCGCGCACGGCGGCCTCAGGATTGCCTGCGTCGGTTTCCAACCGGCCCTCGATGATGCCGGCGCGCACCGACATCGCGTCGGCCTGATAGGCGCGGGCGATCGCTGCCCTCGCCTCTTCCAGCTTGCCGGCGCCACGGAATCGCTCGGCCAGTTCGCACTCGAACTGCCCGATCAGCTTGCCCATCGGCTCGCCGGTGACATCCTCGAAACGGGTGGCGTTGTCGATCGCCTTTTCCCAGTCACGCTCGGCCTGGTAGATGCCGATCAGGTGCTTGAGCGCCTGCGGTGCGCGCTGATCCAGCTGGGCCAGCTCGGTGAACACGGTCTCGGCACGGTCCAGCAGGCCGGACTTCATGTAGTCCTCGCCCAGGGCCAGCAGGGCCTGCACGCGTTGTGCGTCACTCAGGTCATGGCGATTGACCAGGCCCTGGTGCAGGCGGATGGCGCGGTCGACCTCGCCACGACGGCGGAACAGATGGCCCAGCGCGACCTGGGTCTCGAAGGTTTCCTTGTCCAGCTCGGCGATGTGCAGGAACAGCTCGATGGCCTTGTCCGGCTGCTCGTTGAGCAGGTAGTTCAGGCCACGGAAATAGGTGCTCGACAGGCGGCTGACCTGGCTGTCACCGTGGCGTTGGCCACCACGCCGCCCGATCACCCAGCCGGCCAGTGCGGCCAGCGGTACGAACAGGAAGAACCAGAACCACTCGGTGACGAAATCCATCTTCGATCAACGTCCATCAAAAGATTGGGGGGAAGCAACCGGTGCCGGCGAAGCGGCAGCGGACTTGTTGGCGCGACGCAGCTGGCCGTAGAGCGGAATGACCACGCTCACCAGCACCAGGCCAGCACCGACGATGACGCCGATCAGCAATGCGGCAATGATTCCCACGCCGACCGAGGTCTTCAGTTGGGTGAAAACAAGGTTGATGGTCATCTCGTCCATGTTCATGGCACCGATGATCAACCCAAGAATGAGTACCGCCAGCAGGACCAGCAGACGAAAAACCTTCATGCGACAGCTCCAGTGGCAGGAGTCCGTAGCTTATCCGACTCGCGGCTGGATTCGCACGCGGTGGCGCGACGGCAGGCTCAGGCCGGATCGGCGTCCAGCGGCAGCACACTGCTGACCCGCTCGCGCAGTTCCTTGCCCGGCTTGAAATGGGGGACATGCTTGCCCGGCAGGGCAACCGATTCGCCGGTCTTCGGGTTGCGACCCAGGCGCGGCGGACGATAGTGCAGCGAGAAGCTGCCAAATCCACGGATTTCGATGCGATCCCCGGCGGACAGCGATCCGCCCATCATTTCCAGCAACGACTTCACCGCCAGATCGACATCATCGGCCTTCAGGTGCGCCTGGCGGCGCGCAAGGATTTCGATCAGTTCGGATTTGGTCATTACCGGCTCACATCAGGGGCATCTCAGCCTGAAACGGCCCGGGCAATGCCCGGGCCGTCCAGGAAACATCAAACAGCCTAAGGCCGATTACTCGGACTTGTTGCCGTTCAGCTGTGCACGCAGCAGCGCGCCCAGCTGGGTGGTGCCGCTGGAAGCCGAAGAGGACTGGTATTCCTCCAGCACTTCGCGCATTTCAGCGTCGTCCTTGGCCTTGATCGACAGCTGCAGGGTACGGCCCTTGCGGTCCATGCCCACGAACTTGGCTTCGACCTTGTCGCCGACCTTCAGGTGCTGGGTGGCGTCGTCAACGCGCTCGTTGGCGATGTCGCGGGCCGAGACGTAACCTTCGATGCCGTCAGCCAGCTCGATGATCGCGCCCTTGGCGTCGACTTCCTTCACCACGCCTTCGACCTTGGAACCCTTCGGATTGGCAGCCATGTACTGGCCGAACGGATCCTGCTCCAGCTGCTTCACGCCCAGGGAGATGCGCTCGCGCTCCGGATCGACGGCCAGGACGACGGCGTCCAGGGTATCGCCCTTCTTGAAGTTGCGAACGACGTCTTCGCCGGTGGTGTTCCAGCTGATGTCGGACAGGTGGACCAGGCCGTCGATGCCGCCGTCCAGGCCGATGAAGATGCCGAAGTCGGTGATCGACTTGATCTGGCCCGACACCTTGTCACCCTTCTTGTGGGTGGCAGCGAAGGTTTCCCACGGATTGGCGGCAACCTGCTTCATGCCCAGCGAGATGCGGCGACGCTCTTCATCGACGTCCAGCACCATCACTTCGACTTCATCACCCACCTGGACAACCTTGGACGGGTTGACGTTCTTGTTGGTCCAATCCATCTCGGAGACGTGCACCAGGCCTTCGACGCCCGGCTCGATCTCAACGAACGCGCCGTAATCGGTGACGTTGGAGACCTTGCCGAAGACGCGGCTGTTGGCCGGGTAACGACGGCCGATGTTGTCCCACGGATCCTCGCCCAGCTGCTTCAGGCCCAGCGAAACGCGGTTGCGCTCGCGGTCGAACTTCAGCACGCGGACGTCCAGCTCGTCGCCGACGTTCACGACTTCCGACGGGTGACGCACGCGCTTCCACGCCATGTCGGTGATGTGCAGCAGGCCGTCGATACCGCCCAGATCCACGAACGCGCCGTAATCGGTCAGGTTCTTGACGACACCCTTCAGGATCGCGCCTTCCTGCAGCTTGTCCATCAGCTGCTCGCGCTCTTCCGAGTGCTCGCTTTCGACGACAGCGCGGCGCGAGACCACGACGTTGTTACGCTTGCGGTCCAGCTTGATGAGCTTGAACTCGAGTTCCTTGCCTTCCAGGTAGGCCGGATCGCGCACCGGGCGCACATCGACCAGGGAACCCGGCAGGAAGGCGCGGACATCCTTGATGTCCACGGTGAAACCACCCTTGACCTTGCCGCTGATGCGGCCGGTGATGGTTTCGTTCTTCTCCAACGCTTCTTCCAGCTCGTCCCACACCATCGCGCGCTTGGCCTTCTCGCGCGACAGGACGGTTTCGCCGAAGCCGTTCTCGATCGAGTCGAGGGCGACCTTGACGATGTCGCCTTCGGCGACGTCGATTTCGCCAGCGTCGTTACGGAACTGTTCGATCGGCACGATGCCTTCGGACTTCAGGCCAGCGTTGATCACCACGACGTCGCCGCGGACTTCAACAACGGTACCGCTGACGATGGCGCCCGGCTTCAGCTTGGCCAGGTTGGCCTGGCTGGCTTCAAACAGTTCGGCAAATGATTCGGTCATTAGATTTACTCTGTTGGACACATGGGTCGGTGGCGTCCCCTTCAGGGGAATGGCGACCGCCCGCCTGTTGGTCGACCCCGGAAACGCAGGTCGTGTGTAGTAGGAAAACCGCCACGCATCATTGCGCGACGGGGCTGGTACAGCACTGCTATGCGCGACCACTGCCGATGCGGCTGGCAGTGCTCCCGCGCGAACGGATCAGGCAGCCGGAACCGGAAGCAGATCCATCACTCGGGCAACGACATCATCGATGCCGATGCCTGTGGTGTCGATGAGGACAGCATCGTCTGCCGGCTTCAGGGGCGCCACGGTACGCTGAGCATCACGGGCGTCGCGGGCCATGATCTCGCGCAGGAGGTCATCAAAGTTAACAGAAACCCCCTTGTCTTTCAACTGCTTATGCCGGCGCTCGGCGCGCTCCTCGGCACTGGCGGTCAGGAAGACCTTGTAGGGGGCGTCCGGAAAGATCACCGTGCCCATGTCGCGGCCGTCGGCGACCAGGCCTGGCAGTTCCCTGAATGCGCGCTGCCGCTCCTTCAAGGCGGCCCGGACCTCCGGGATGGCGGCAATGGCCGAGGCCAGCGCCCCGGTGGTCTCCAGGCGCAGCTCGTCGGTGGCATCGGTGCCGTTGACCATGACTCGCATGGCAGCGCCCTGCTCGACAAACTGAACGTGAGTGTCAAAGGTGCAGCGGACCAGCGCGGAGGCGTCGGAGGTGTCGATGTCGGCCCAGCTTGCGGCCACGCCCACCGCCCGGTACAGCGCGCCCGAATCCAGGTAATGCCAGCCCAGCCTGCGCGCGATGATGCGGCTGATGGTACCCTTGCCGGCCCCGGATGGGCCGTCGATGGTCAGGACGGGAGCGAGTGGATTCATGGGGGTCCCAGAGCGTGTGAAGAGGCCATTCTAGCCCCTGCCAGACGCCCCCAGCGGGATCTTTTGTGCAACCACTTGAAACCATGAGGAAAAGCCCGGTAGAATGGCGGGCTTGAACGAGCGTCAACTGCCGATTGTCTTTCGCATATCGCGGCCACGCTCCACCCGAACAACTACTGTTTACGCCGAGGTATGCCATGAAAGTCCTGTCCTCCCTGAAGTCGGCGAAGGCCCGTCACCGTGACTGCAAGGTCGTGCGTCGTCGTGGCAAGATCTTCGTCATCTGCAAGTCGAACCCGCGTTTCAAGGCGCGTCAGCGCTAAGCCTCACAGCCTTCCGGCTGCGGCTGGCCCTACGCGGGGCCGACCCGATGCAAGAAACCGCCTTCGGGCGGTTTTTTGTTTATGCGGCTTTTTCCTGCCGTTTTTGCTGTAATCGCCTTTCTTGACCACTGGGGAGTAGATCGAGATGAAGCGTTACCTGTCCGCCCTGACCGTAATGGCCACCCTGGCCGCCGCCACACCGGCACTGGCCGATACCCTGCTTGTCGACCGTGCCCGCGAGAAGCCGGCCGGTGCCCTGCCCGTGCGCGGCCAGAGCATGCAGCAGGTGCAGGCGCAGTTCGGCGCGCCCAGCGAACAACTGCAGCCGCGTGGCGGGCAGAAGCGGCAGTGGCCGACCATCAACCGCTGGGTGTACCCGCAGTTCACCGTCTACTTCGAGAAGCAGAAGGTGATCGACGTGGTGGCCAACCAGGCGGACCCGAACGAAATCGGCCCGAAACCACCGATCCGTTGATCCCTTTACCCGCCGTGGGCGGGCCTGTGTAGCGAGACCATGAACCAGACCCTTCGTTTTCCTGCCGAGTGGGAAGCCCAGAGCGGCGTCCTGATTGCCTGGCCCACCGCCGACACCGACTGGGCCGACCGCCTGGGCCAGGTGGAAGAGACCTACATCGCCCTGGTCGCGGCCATCACCCGCTTCCAGCCGGTGCTGATCTGCGTGGCCGACGACGATGTGGAGACCTATGCCGAAATGCGGCTGCGCTCCAACCGCATCGACATGGACAAGGTCCACTTCACCACGGCCGCCTACGACGATACCTGGCTGCGCGACTCCGGCCCGATCACCCTGCGCCGCGCCGACGGCGGTTTCCAGCTGCTGGACTTCCGCTTCACTGGCTGGGGCGGCAAGTTCGACGCCACTCTGGATGACCAGCTGGTGGGCGTGCTCGACCAGGCTGGCGTGTTCAACGACGCCCCTGTGCGCAGCATTCCGTTCGCGTTGGAAGGCGGTGGCATCGAAACCGACGGCGAAGGCACCCTGCTGACCACCTGGAAGTGCCTGCACGAACGCCACCCGGACCGCGACCGCGCCAGCCTGAGCGCCGACCTGGCCGACTGGCTGCAGCAGGACCGCGTGCTGTGGCTGGACCACGGCTACCTGGAAGGCGACGACACCGACGCCCACATCGACACCCTCGCCCGCTTCGCCTCCGCTGACAGCATCGTCTACCAGGCCTGCGACGACGAGAGCGATTCGCACTACGCCGAGCTGCAGGCGATGGGCAATGAGCTGGCCGCGCTGCGCACCAAGGACGGCCAGCCGTATCGCCTGTTCCCGCTGCCGTGGGCGCGGCCGGTGATCGACGAAGGCCGCCGTCTTGCTGCGTCGTACGCCAACTACCTGATCGTCAACGGCGCGGTGCTGATGCCGGCCTATGGCGACCCGGCCGACGACCTGGCCCGTGATGTGCTGGCCCAGGCGCATCCGGGTCGCGAGATCGTGCAGGTGCCTTGCCGCTCGCTGATCTGGCAGAACGGCAGCCTGCACTGCATCACCATGCAGCTGCCGGCCGGGTTGTTGAAGGTCTGAGAAAAGGGAGTGCCGGCCGCTGGCCGGCAACCAGGCAATGCCTGACGGATTGATGGGGATGCCGGCCAGCGGCCGGCACGACCATCACCCATTCAGCGCGCAACACGCCGTCGCCGCCCATCCGCGCTAACATGCAGGTTTTCCCCCGCAGGAACGCCCCGCATGAACTCGCGCAGCCCCCTTACCGTCGCCCTGATCCAGGAGCGCAACCACGGTGATGCCGCCGCCAACCTGGCGGTGATCGAAGCACGCGTGGCCGAGGCGGCTGCGCAGGGTGCCAAGCTGGTGCTGCTGCAGGAACTGCACAACGGCCCGTATTTCTGCCAGCACGAATCGGTGGACGAATTCGACCTGGCCGAATCCATTCCGGGCCCAAGCACCGAGCGCCTGGGCGCACTGGCGAAGAAGCATGGCGTGGTGCTGGTCGGCTCGCTGTTCGAGCGCCGCGCTGCCGGCCTGTACCACAACACCGCCGTGGTGTTTGAAAAGGACGGCAGCCTGCTCGGCAAGTACCGCAAGATGCACATCCCGGACGACCCGGGCTTCTACGAGAAGTTCTACTTCACCCCGGGCGACATCGGCTTCAAGCCGATCGACACTTCGGTGGGCCGCCTGGGCGTGCTGGTGTGCTGGGACCAGTGGTACCCGGAAGCGGCGCGCCTGATGGCGCTGGCCGGCGCCGAACTGCTGCTGTACCCGACCGCAATCGGCTGGGACCCGGACGACGTGCAGGACGAGAAGACCCGCCAGCGCGACGCCTGGGTGCTGAGCCACCGTGGCCACGCCGTGGCCAACGGCCTGCCGGTGCTGAGCTGCAACCGCGTCGGCCACGAGGCGTCGCCGCTGGGCGCGTCGGGCATCCAGTTCTGGGGCAACAGCCACGTGCTCGGCCCGCAGGGCGAGTTCCTGGCCGAGGCCGGCACCGAGGCCACCGTGCTGCTGTGCGACGTCGACCTGCAGCGCAGCGAGCATGTGCGCCGCATCTGGCCGTTCCTGCGCGATCGCCGCATCGATGCATACGGCGACCTGCTCAAGCGCTACATCGACTGAGCCGGAGCCCGCGCATGGCCGTCCTCATCCGTGATGCCGGCCCGGCCGACATCGACGCGATCACCGCCATCTACGCGGTGGAAGTGACCGATTTCGTCAACACCTACGAGTACGACATCCCGGACGCGACCGAGATGCTGCGCCGCATGCGCGACATCATCGATCGTGGCTTCCCCTACCTGGTCGCCGAGATCGACGGCCAGGTGGCTGGCTATGCCTATGCCAACACCTATCGCACCCGCATTGCCTACCAGTGGACCGTGGAGAACTCGGTCTACGTCGATGCCGCGTTCCAGGGCAAGGGTGTCGGCACCGGCCTGCTGCAGGCCTTGATCGACGCCTGCGTGGCACGTGGCTACCGGCAGATGGTGGCGGTGATCGGCGAACCGACCAACACCGCCTCGATCAAGCTGCACGAACGCTTCGGATTCGAGCTGGTGGGCGTGTTCCGTGGCCTCGGCCGCAAGCATGGCCGCTGGCTGGACACCGTACAGATGCAGCGCGCGCTCGGCGATGGCGCCGACACCGCACCCTCCAATGAATGAACCCATGACCGAAACCCTTCCCGAGACCGGCGACGACCTGTTCGCCGGCCAGCCGGTGCGCGTCGTCGAACGCGACGGCGTGCGCTACACCCTGCTGGGCACCGCCCACGTCTCCCGCGCCAGCGTCGAGGCCGTTGAAAAAGCCATCGACAGCGGCCGCTTCGATGCCGTTGCCGTCGAGCTGGACCCGCAGCGCCTGCAGGCGCTGAGCGACCCCGACACACTCGCCAAGCTCGACCTGGTCGAGGTGATCCGCAAGGGCCGCGTCGCCCTGTTCGCCGCCAACCTGGCTCTGTCCGCCTATCAGCGCCGCCTGGCCGAGCAACTCGACATCGAGCCCGGTGCCGAGCTGAAACGTGCGGTGGAACTCGCCCGCGAACGCAACCTGCCGGTGCACCTGATCGACCGCGAGGTCGGCCTGACCTTCCGCCGCGCGTCGCAACGGCTGGGCTTCTTCGGCAAGCTGAAGCTGGTTGCCGGCCTCGGCGCCGGCCTGTTCTCGTCCGAGGAAGTGGGCGAGAACGAGATCGAGAAGCTCAAACAGGGCGACATGCTGGAATCGAGCTTCGGTGAGTTCGCCAGCGAGAGCCCGGCGCTGTACGAAACCATCATCGGCGAGCGCGACCGCTACATGGCCACCCGCCTGCGCGAAGAACACGACCCGCACCAGCGCGAAGTGCTGGCAGTGGTCGGAGCCGGCCACCTGGCGGGTCTGGCACGCCACCTGGAAACCGACACCGAGGCACCGGCGCCGCTGCGCGCCGAGCTGGAGGCGGTGCCGAAGAAGCGCAACATCCCGTGGTTCACGCTGGGCATCCTGGCGATCGTGGCGACCGGCATCGGCGTAGGCTTCTACCGCGGCGGCCTGGGCGTAGGCACCGAGCTGCTGGCAACCTGGGCGATGTATACCGGCGGCCTGGCCGGCCTGGGCTGCCTTCTGGCCGGCGGTCACCCGCTGAGCATCCTCACCGCGATCGCGGTGGCCCCGTTCAAGCCGTTCCGCCTGAGCATCCCGACCGGCGCCTTCTCGGCACTGGTGGAAGCGCGTGTGCGCAAGCCAGCCTACGAGGACTTCCTGAAGCTGCGCGACGATGCGCAGAGCCTGAAGGGCTGGTACCGCAATCGCGTTACCCGCGTGGTGCTGACCTTCATGCTGACCAACATCGGCAGCATGCTCGGCCTGTGGCTGACCACGTTCAAGGTGTGGGGCAAGGTGGCGGGGTAAGCCTCAACCGGCCACAGAATCTGTAGCGCCCGAGCCCATGCCCGGGCGATGCCGCAACGCGGCGAACAGCAGCCGAGCATGGCTATGCCGGCCGTCCTGGCCGACACCCTCCGGGCCGTCGCAAGCGACGTTGGCAGCGGCTCCTGCCGCTGCCTTCGGCTCTACAGAGGCAAGCAGACGCGGCGAGCAAAAAAAGGGGGAGACCGCCCCACTACGACCGGCCTCCCCCACACCACAACACGTTGACGTGCGTTACAGCCGGGCAGCGCCCGGCTCTACCATTTCCACTCCACGCGCACGGCGGATCAGGCGCGTCACGGCATTACGCAGGTCATCGAGCACCGCGTAGATCGTCGGCAGGAACAGCAGGCTGACCACGGTCGAGAACGCCAGGCCGCCGGCAATCGCACGCGCCATCGGCGAGTACTCCGGGCCATTGCCGAACATCTGCGTGTCGGTCAGCGAGATCGGCACCATCGCCAGGATCGCCGTGCCCATGGTCATCATGATCGGGCGCAGGCGTTCGCGTGAGCCTTCCACCAGCGCCTGGGTACGGCCCATGCCGCTGCGCCGCAGGTTGTTGATGTGCTCGATCATCACGATGCCGTTGTTCACCACCACGCCCATCAGCACCAGGATGCCGATGAAGGACATGATCCCGAACGAGGTGCCGGTGATCCAGAACAGCCAGAACACGCCGAAGATCGAGAACAGCACGCCACTCATGATTGCCGCCGGGAACAGCAGCGACTCGAACACCGCCGCCATCACCACGTAGATCATCACCAGCGCGATCAGCAGGTTGAACACCATCTGCTGCATGGCTTCATCATCGTTGCCGTAGTCGCCGCCATCGAAGGTGAAGCCGTAGCCGGCCGGGAAGTTCATCGGCTTGAGCACGGCTTCGATCGCCTTGCGCCCGTCCGGCGCGGTGACCTTCCCGGCCAGGTTGGCCTTGATGGTCAATGTCGTCTGACGGTTGGTACGGCCGATCTGGGTGGCCGACGAACCAACGTCCACGGTGACCAGGCTCAGCAGCGGCACGCTGCGGCCATCGCCGGTACGCACGCTGAAACCGGCCAGGTCTTCCGGGCTGCTCTGCTCGGCGCCGGCAAAGCGCACCCACACCGGCACTTCATTGTCACCGCGGCGGAACTCGCGCATCGGTGCGCCGCGCAGCGCCAGGCCGACGAAGCTGGCCACCTGTTCGGCGTTGAAGCCGAACGCTGCGGCACGCTCACGGTCGACGCGCACCTTCAGCTCGCCGCCCTTCTCGCCATTGTCGATGCGCACGTCCCGCAGTTCGGCACGCTGCGCCAGCAACGGCACCACTTCCTGGCCGATCTCCTGCAGCATCGAGCTGGAATCGCCCACCAGCTGCACCTGCACGCCCTGGTTGCCGCCACCCCCACCATCGCCGCCCTGGTTGCCGACGAAATAGTCGGTGCGGGCGGACTTCGGCAGGCCCTTGCGCAACTCTTCCTGCAGCGCCTTGATGTCCTTGGCGTACTTCTCGTCCAGGGTGACCACCGTGGAGCTGCCTTCCTGCTCGCTGTACCAGGAGTACACCTGCTTGACGTGCAGGCGCTCGCGGTTCTGGTCGATCCAGCTCTCCACGCGCGCCACTTCCTCGGACATCTGCCGGTAGGTGTAGGCGCCCTTCCACATGTAGCCGATGAAGATGTCCTTGCCGCCCTCGCCACCGAACATGTCGACCTTGGTCAGCTTCATCGGCACCAGGCTGACCAGCACCACCAGCAGGATGCCGAGCAGGCTCCAACCGCGGTGATGCAGCGACCAGTCCAGCAACTGTGCATAGCGCCGCTGCAGGCGCGCGATCAGGCCGGTCTGCGAGTGCACCAGCTTGGGTGTGGCCATGCGTGCGGACAGCATCGGAATCAGGCTGACCGCGACCAGCCACGAGGCCAGCAGCGAGACCGAGATGGTGATCGCGATCTGCGCCATGAAGATGCTGATGTTGTTGGTCTCGCCGAACAGGTTCGGCACGAACACGATGCAGTGGCACAGCGTACCGGCGCTGAGCGCGATGGCCACGTTGCGGGTGCCGATGATCGAGGCCAGCCGTGGCTGCCCCGGCATGCGCTCGCGCTCCTGGTAGATGCTCTCCACCACCACCACGGCGTTGTCGACCAGCATGCCCACGGCCAGCAGCAGGCCCATCATGGTCAGGATGTTCAGCGTCACCCCGACGAAGTACATGAAGCCCAGGGTGATGGTGAAGCAGATCGGAATGGCCAGGGTCACCATCAGCGTCGACGGCCAATGGCGCAGGAAGAAGAACAGCACCGTCACCGACAGGATCAGGCCGACCGCACCGGCTTCGGCCAGCTCCAGCAGTGACGAGGTCACTGCCTTGCCCTGGTTGTCGATCACCTTGATCTGCACGTCGCGCATCGACGGCTGCGCGCGGATCGCCTCGACTTCGGCCAGCGCCGCACGCGAGACGTCCACCAGGTTGGCACTGCGCTCCTTGAAGATATCCAGGCCCACCGCCGGGTTGCCGTCCAGACGGCGCCCGTAGTTCATCCGCGCCGGCTTCAGGCGCACGTCGGCGATATCGCCCAGGCGCAGGCCCTTGGCGTTGATCACCAGGTCGCGCATTTCCTGCAGGTCGGTGATCTCGCCCACCGGCTGCACGCGCACGCGCTGGCCGTTGTCGTCGATCTGACCGGCCGAGATCGAGAAGTTCAGCTTGCGCAGGCGCTCGCTCAGCTCGTTGATGCTCAACCCATGCGCGTTGAGCCGGTTCGGATCGATGGCGATCTCCACCTCGTTCGGCGGTGCACCGGTGATATCGACGCGGGCCACACCCGGGATGCGCTCGATGCGCCGCTTGAACTCACGGTCGAGCATGTCATAGGCAGTGGTCAGGTCGGTGGTGCTGGCCAGGCGCACCTTCAGTACCGGCTGGTCACTGCTGGACCACTTGAAAACGTTGTAGCGCTGCAGGTCGTCGGGCAGGTCGCTGCGGATCGCATCGATACGCTCGCGCGCGTCGGACGCGGCAATGGCGATGTCGCGGTCCCAGTCGCTGAACTCGTTGTAGATCAGCGCCGCCTCGGAGGTGGCCGATGAGCGCATGCGTTTGATGCCGGTCATCGTCGCCAGCGACTCCTCGACCGGGCGGATGATGGTCCGCTCCACTTCCTCGGGCGTCGAACCGGTGTACGGGATCTGCACGAACAGGAACGGCGCGGAGATGTCCGGCAGCGCCTCCAACGGCAGCCGGAACGAAGCGATCAGGCCGATCACCACCAGCGACACGAAGCACATGATGGTAGTGACCGGGCGGCGGATGGAGAACTCGGCAACGCTCATGCCGGCTCCTCCACACCTGCCGTGCCGCCCTCGTCGCCATGCAGGCCTTCACCGGCATGCTTGCGGCCGCGCTCACGGTAGTAGGCGTCGCCGCGACGATCCATCAGGTCGTACACCACCGGGATCACCAGCAGCGTCAGCAGCGTCGACACCAGCAGGCCACCGATCACGGTGATCGCCATCGGTGCACGCACTTCGGCGCCCTCGCCCATCGCCACCGCCAGCGGCAGGAAGCCGAACAGCGTGCACAGCGTGGTCATGATGATCGGGCGCAGGCGCGAACGCGCACCTTCCACCAGCGCCTCATGCTTGGCCACGCCGGCTTCGCGCAGCTGGTTGACCTTGTCGATCAGGATGATCGCGTTCTTGGTGACCAGGCCGACCAGCAGGATCAGGCCGATGAACACCACCACCGAGATGGGCTTGCCGGTCAGCATCAGCGCCAGGATCGCGCCGACCAGCGCCAGCGGGATGGTGAACAGGATCACGAACGGGTGCAGCAGCGACTCGAACTGCGAGGCCATCACCAGGTAGACCAGGAAGATCGCCAGTCCAAAGGCGAAGATCAGCGACTTCGCCGCCTGCGCCAGCTCCTCGCCCTGGCCACCGATGTGCAGGCCAACGCCCGCGCCCAGCGGCTGCTCGGCCACCATCTGCTGCACTTCGCGCATGGCGGCGCCAAGGTCGATGTCGCGCAGGTTGGCCGATACCACCGCCACCCGGGTCTGGTCGGCACGATGGATCTCGCTGGGGCCGGTGGTGGCGACCACGTCGGCCACCGCGTCCAAGGTGACCGGGCGGGTGCTGCCCGGATTGACGATCAGACGGCGGATGCTCTCGACGCTGGCGCGGTCACCTTCCTGGGCACGCACCAGCACGTCGATCTTGCGATCTCGGAAGCTGTAGCGGGTGGCGACGTCGCCGCGCACCTTCTTCACCACCACGTCGGCGATCTGGCGGGTGGTCAGGCCCAGCGCACCCGCGCGTTCCTGGTCGAAGCGGATCTGGATTTCCGGGAAGCCCTCTTCCACCGTCGATTTCACGTCGGCGTAGTGCGCATTGCCGCGCAGCATCGCCGCCAGGCGTTGCCCGGCCACTTCCAGGGTGGCCATGTCCTGCCCGCGCAGTTCGATTTCCAACGGCGTGGAGAAGCTGAACAATGCCGGCCGCGCGAAGTCGACCTGGGCGCCCGGGTGCTGGCTCATGGTGCCGCGCAGGCGCTCGGTGATTGCTGCTTCGGTGCGCGCGTTGCCACCACCTTCCATCACCACAGTCAGCTTGCCGATGTTCTCACCGCTTTCGGTCGGACTGGCATCCAGCCGGGTGCCGCTGCCACTGACGCCATACAGCGAGGCCACGCCCTCCCCCTTGCCGTGCGCCAGCTGCAGCTCGCGCACCAGCGCATCGGTCTGCTTCAGCGGCGTGCCGGCCGGCAGCTTCACCGTCATTTCGAACCGGTCCTGCGCCAGCTGCGGAATCAGGTCCGCGCCAAGCATCGGTACCAGCGCCATGGTCGCCACGAAGATGATGGCTGCCACGCCCAGCACCTTGCCGGGATGCGCCAGCGCACTCGGCAGCAGGCGCAGGTAGCCTCGCTCGGCGCCTGCATAGGGCTTCATCGCCAGATCACTGGCCTTGCGCATCACCGGGCCGACCACTGCCACCACGCCACGCCACACGCGCACGACAAGCCAGGCCAGCGCATAGAAGCTCCAGCGCGCGCTGGCAACCACGCCACGGCGGCCCAGCGCGACCGGCTTCTGCCAGCGCTTCTGCGGCTGCCATGCTGCGTTCGGCGCCTCTTCCGGGAACGCCAGCGGTGGCCGCCCCTTCAGCGAGCTCAGCATCGGGATCAGGGTCATCGACACCAGCAGCGAGATCGCGATGGCGATCGCCACGGTCAGCGCCTGGTCGCGGAACAGCTGTCCGGCAATCCCGTCGACGAACACCAGCGGCAGGAACACGGCGATGGTGGTCAGGGTCGAGGCAACCACCGCCATGCTCACTTCACGGGTGCCGGCGATCGCCGCCTGCAGGATGCCCAGGCCACGCTCACGAGCCTTGGCGATGCTCTCCAGCACCACGATCGAGTCATCCACCACCAGGCCGGTGGCCAATGCCAGGCCACCCAGCGACATCACGTTCAGGCTCAGGCCGAGCTGCCCCATGAAGAAGAACGTGGCGATGATCGAGACCGGCAACGACAGGCTGATCACGAACGTGCTCCAGCCATCGCGCAGGAACAGGAAGATGATCAGGATCGCCAGCAGGCCACCGATCACCGCGTCCTTCTTGACGTCGGCGATGGCGTGCTCGATGAAGCGCGACTGGTCCTCGATGGTGGTCAGCTCGACATCGGACGGGAACGTGCCCTTGATCTGCTCCAGGCGCTTGCGCAGCGCTTCGGCGGTGGACACGGTGTTGGCGTCGCCTTCCTTGTAGATGGCCAGCTCGACCGATTCCTTGCCGCCCAGGCGGATGATCGCTTCACGCTCCTTGTAGCCCTGCCGCACCGTGGCCACGTCCTTCAGGCGTACCGGCACGCCATTGGCGACCACGCTGGAGCCACCAGCGGACGATGCGCTCTGTGCCGCCGACGCGGCGGCGATGGCTGCAGCCGAACCAGTCGACGCGGCGATGTTGAACATCTGCTGCAGCGCCGAATCCGCTGCGCTGCCGTTGGCGGCCTGGGCGGTGACCAGCAGGTTGCGGATTTCCTCGAGGTCAGCGAACTGGTTGACGGTACGCACCAGGAAGCGCTGGGAGCCCTCTTCCAGGCGGCCGCCGGAGATGTTGATGTTCTCGTCCTTGAGACGCTTGATGACGGTGTCGATCGGCAGGTTCAGCTGCGCCAGCTTCTGCTGGTCGATGTCGACCTGGATCTCGTCTTCCAGGCCACCGCCCACCTTCACTGCTGCCACGCCGGTGACCGGCTCCAGCTTCTTCTTCAGGTCTTCATCGGCATAGCGGCGCAGGCCGGTCAGCTCGCGGACCGCATCGGCATCGCTGGTCGGCGCGACCTTGTTGGACAGCACCAGGCGCATGATCGGCTCGGTGGACGGATTGAAGCGCAGCAGCACCGGGGCCTTGGCCTCCAGTGGCAGGTTCAGCGCTTCCATCTTGTCGCGCACCTCCAGGCTGGCCTGGTCCATGTTGGTGCCCCAGGCGAACTCCAGCACCACATCGCTCTGGCCGGTGCGCGAGACCGACTTCAGCTTGCGCAGGTTCTTGACCACGCCCACCGCTTCTTCAACCGGCTGGGTGATCAGGGTTTCGATTTCGGTCGGCGCCGCACCGGTGTATTCGGTGCGCACGGTCAGCGTCGGGTAGCTCAGGTCGGGCAGCAGGTTGACCTTGAGGTTGCCGAGCGCGATCAGGCCGAACAGCAGCAGGGTGACCGTGCACATGGCGATGGTCACGCGGCGGCGCGTGGCGAATTCCACCAGGCCGCCGCGCATGCCGGCGGCGGCGCCGTCGCTCGCCGGCGAGGCACCGTGGTCGTGGCCCGGGGCGGTCATTGCTTGCTCCCGGCCTTGTCTGCGGGCTTGGCCGCCGCCGCGACCGCCTTCGCCTTCGGATCGGCAATCACCTGCACCGTGGTGCCGTCGCGCAGGGCGACCTTGCCGGCAGTGACCACCTGATCACCGGCCGCCAGGCCATCACGGATCTCCACCCACGGGCCCTCGGCGTAACCCAGCTTGACCGGAACGCGTGCGACCTTGCCTTCGCGCACGCGGAACACCGCAGGTTCACCGTCATCGAGCAACGCCAGGCGCGGCACCACCAGCGCATCGGCACGCTGGTCGTAATCGATGCGGATGCGGCCGAACATGCCGGGCTGCAGCGCGTGGGCGGCGCCATCGAAGGCACTGACCACGCGAAACGTGCCGCTGCCCGAGTCCACCACCGGCGCGATGCGGTCAACGGTGCCGGTGAAGCTCTGGCCCGGAAGTGCGTCGGCCGCCAGCGTCACCGGCTGGCCGGCACGCAGGGTGGCCAGCTCACGTTCGGGTACGTTGAGGGTGGCCTCCAGCCGCGAGTTGTCGACGATGCGGAAGATCGGTGTATTGATCTGCACGAAGTTGCCGGTCTTGATCGAGCGTGAGGCGATCACACCCGAGATCGGTGCCACCACCGTGGTGTAGGACAGCTCCAGCGTGGCCAGGCGGTACTGCGCACGGACGTTCTCCAGGTCGTAGCGTAGCTGGTCGACATCGGCGGCGCTGACCATCTGCTGGCCGACCAGCTTCTGTGCGCGCTGGTAGTTGTTTTCCAGCTTGCGCATCTGCGCTTCGCTCTGCGCCACGGCCAGGCGTGCACGATCCGGGTCCAGCCGCACCAGCGGCTGGCCGGCGGTGACCCGCTGCCCTTCCTCGACCAGCACCGCCAGGGCTACGCCGGAGGTCTTGGCGACCACCTGCGACTCGGCGCGTGGCTCCAGTGCAGCGGTACCGGTGTAGCTGGCCGCGACGGCACGATGGCTGGCCACCGCCACTTCGACCGGGACGGCGTCGACCTTCTTCTCCTCCTTGGTCTCGGCAGCCTTGGCTTCGGAATTGGGCCCTGCGGCGCAACCGCCCAGCAGCAGGGAGGTGGAGATCAGCAGTGCGGCAGCGCAGATTCCGCTGCGACGGCCGGACAGGAAGGTTGGGTGCGACATCGTCGGGTCCCTGGAGGATGCGTGGACAGGTGTGGTAGCAAAGTAATGCACCACTTCACGGCAACACCATATCCCAAAGGTCATGGTGTCTTCACGCCGCTGGTCGGCCCGCCCCCATTTCAGCTAGATGAAACCTGAGGCTATACTCGGGGCGTTCCGTACCCCACGCCGGAACGACCAGACCCGAATCCCCGGAAACGACACCATGCGCCCGCAGCCGCTCGCCGCTTGTCTCGCTCTGGCCGTCCTCCTGCCCCTTGGGGCCGCCGCACAGCCCGCTCCCGCTCCTGCCACACCCGCCCCGGCGCCTGCCGCCGCGCCGGCGCCTGCCACGCCCACCGGCAACTTCGACAATGGCCGTGTCCTGGCCTACACCTGCCAGGGGTGCCACGGCATCACCGGCTACAAGAACGCCTACCCCAGCTACCGGGTGCCGAAGATCGGCGGCCAGACCCAGCAGTACCTGGCCCAGGCCCTGACCGAGTACCGCCAGGGCAAGCGCCGGCATCCGACGATGCAGGCACAGTCGATGAGTTTCAGCGAACAGGAGATCGCCGATCTCTCTGTTTACCTGTCCACCGTCAAGTAAGGCCCGCCCATGTCGAAAGCCGCGCATCCGATGCGTCACGCCATCGCCCTGTCCGTTGCCCTGCTGCTGGCGGCCTGTTCGCAGTCGCAGGTGGAAAACAGCGAGAAATCCGCCGCCGACCCGGGCCATGCCAGCGGCGAACACGGTTCTTCGTCCTCCGCTGGCCTGCCGGCAGGCCGCGAGGTCGCCGGTGAAGCCCGCGCCAAGGTGAAGGGCAAGGCCACCAACCAGAGCTGCATCGACTGCCATGGGGCCGACGGCAATGCGCCGATCGATCCGACCTATCCGAAACTGGGTGGCCAGTACGGCGACTATCTGGCGCATGCGCTGCAGGCCTACCGCGCCGGCGACCGCCAGCATGCGCTGATGACGCCGCAGGCGAAGGACCTGAGCGATCAGGACATCGCCGATCTGGCGGCGTATTTCGGCAGCCGGCCGAGCCAGTTGCGGGATCTGCACGGGGTCAAATGACCGCTCTGCGCGGATCATGACTGCTGCAATCTGATGCGTTCATGGGCGTTACTTTTCTTGATGACGCACATCCTTGTGCGTCACCCTGCGGGCCGGCTATGCCGTTCCGCTCTGCTCCTGCAGTGCGGTGCTCGCAAAGAAAAGTAACCAAAAGAAACGCTCCGCCGTCCGCGAGCCGATGCTACGCACCGGTACCCTGCGCTCCTCGGTCCACCGAGGGACGGCGCGGGAACTCGCTGCGCTCAGACACCCGCGCCTCTTCGCCCTCGCCGGACCTGCGGTGCTCGGCTCGCTTCAAGGCGGAATCAGATCAAAAACCACAGCCGCCCGCAGGGCGAGACGGCCGTGGTAGCCGCTCAGCCTTCCAGCTCTTCCCAGCGCGCGTACGCGGCATCCAGCTCGGCCTGCACCTTGGCCAGCTGCTGGGTGTGCGCGGTCACTTCGGCACTGCTGCGGGTGTAGAACGACGGATCGTTCATCGCCGAGGTCAGCCCTTCGACATCGCTTTCCAGCTTCTCGATGGTCTTCGGCAGCTGCTCCAGCTCGCGCGCTTCCTTGTAGGCCAGCTTGCGCTTGGGCGCAGCCGGGGTGGCAGCAGCCGGCGCGGCAGGTGCTGCGGCTGCCGGCTTGGCGGCGGGGGTCGCGGCAGGCGCTGCCACGCTGGCCGCATAACGCTGCCAGTCGCTGTAGCCACCGACGTACTCGCCGATCACGCCGTCGCCTTCCATCACCAGCGTGGAGGTCACCACGTTGTCGATGAAGTCACGGTCATGGCTGACCAGCAGCAGGGTGCCGGTGTACTCGCCCAGCAGCTCTTCCAGCAGCTCCAGGGTTTCCACGTCCAGGTCGTTGGTCGGTTCGTCCATCACCAGCAGGTTGGACGGCTGCGCGAACAGCTTGGCCAGCAGCAGGCGGTTGCGCTCGCCACCGGACAGGCGGGTGATCGGCGCACGCGCGCGTTCCGGGGTGAACATGAAGTCCTGCAGGTAGGCATGCACGTGCTTGCGCTTGCCGTTGAACTCGAGGAAATCGCGGCCTTCGGCCACGTTCTCGATCGCGCTCCAGTCTTCGCGCAGCACCGCACGGTACTGGTCGAAATAGGCGATCTGCAGGTTGGTGCCGGCGTTGACTTCGCCCTTGGCCGGCTGTAGCTCGCCCAGCAGCAGCTTCAGCAGCGTCGTCTTGCCGCTGCCGTTGGGGCCGATCAGGCCGATGCGGTCGCCGCGCATGATGGTGGTGGTGAAGTCGCGGACCATGGTGCGCTCACCGAAGGCGAACGAAATATCCTTGACGTCGATGACCTTCTTGCCAGAGCTGATGCCCTGTGCGGCTTCCATCTTGACGTTGCCGCTGAAATCACGGCGCTGCGAACGCTCCACGCGCATCGCCTTCAGGCGGCGCACGCGGCCCTCATCGCGGGTGCGGCGCGCCTTGATGCCTTGGCGGATCCAGACTTCTTCCTGCGCCAGCAGCTTGTCGAAGCGCGCGTTTTCCTGCGCCTGCGCGTTGAGGCGTTCCTCCCGGCGACGCTCGTAGTTGGCCCAGTCGCCCGGCCAGCTGGTGACCTGGCCACGGTCGATCTCGACGATGCGGGTGGCCAGTGCGCGCAGGAAGCGGCGGTCATGGGTAACGAACACCACGCTGCCGCTCCAACCCTTCAGGAACGCTTCGAGCCAGTCGATGGCTTCGATATCGAGGTGGTTGGTCGGTTCGTCCAGCAGCAGCACGTCGGGGCTGGACACCAGCGCACGGGCGAGCAGCACGCGGCGCTTCATGCCGCCGGACAAGCGGCCGAACTCGGCCTCGCCGTCCAGGTCGAGCTTGGTCAGGGTTTCGCTGACGCGCTGATCGAGGCCCCAGCCGTTGGCGGCGTCGATCTTGGCCTGCACGTTGCCCAGGGCTTCGCCATCAAATACTTCGGCGTGGCTGAGGTGATGGAATTCGGCCAGCCACTGGCCCAGTTCACCGAGGCCATCGGCGACGACGTCAAACACCGAGCCGGCGGCGCCATGTGGCACTTCCTGCTCCAGGCGGGTGACGCGCACGCCCTGCTGCACGCGGACTTCGCCGTCATCGGGCTTGTGGTCGCCGGACAGCAGCTTGAGCAAGGTGGATTTGCCGGCGCCGTTGCGGCCGATCAGGGCGATGCGTTCACCCGGCTCGATCGACAGTTCGGCCTTTTCCAGCAACAACGGGCCGCCGACGCTGAAGTCGACGTTCTGCAGAGTAATCAGAGGCATCCGGATATTGTACGGGTTGGGGGCGTCGGCCGGGTTGCACCCGGCACCCGCGGTAGTGCCGACCGCTGGCCGGCAGCCTCAACGGCAACGTCAAAAAGCTGGTTTCCTGTGGGACGGCGGGGCGCGGATCCCGTCGTGGAATTCGCGCTGTGCGGATGGATCCCGGCTACCCCACCTCCCCCAGCAACGCCTGCAACCCCGGCAGCCATTGCTTGCCGGGGTGGCGTACCAGCCACAGCGTGCGCTGCAGCGGAGGCAACGGGGTTTCGAGCACGCGCAGACGACCCAGCGCCAGCGGCTCTTCCAGCGCGTGACGCGAGAGGCAGGCCAGGCCGAGGCCGGCGATCGCGGCCTGCTTGATCGCTTCGGTATTGCCCAGCTGCAGCGTCTGGGCGAAGCCACGCAGGTGCGGCAGCAGGGCCTGTTCCACTGCTTCACGGGTGCCGGAGCCCGGTTCGCGCAGCAGCCAGCGGGCGCGGCGCAGTTCGTCCAGCGACCAGCGCGGGAGAACGTCGGCGGCGCCGACGATCACCAGCGGATCCTGCTGCCAGGCCGTGACCTGCAAACCGCGCTCATGGCACGGGCCTTCGATCAGGCCGGCGTCGACGTCCAGGCGCTGCACGGCGCCGACTACGCCAGCACTATTGTCGATGCGCAGGTCGACTTCGGCCTGCGGCGCCTGCCGCAGCAGTTCAGCGATGCGCTGCGGCAGCAGGTAGTTGCCGATGGTGGTACTGGCGGCCAGCACCAATCGCAGCGGCGCGCCCTGCGACGGGTCGCCGCCGGCGGCCAGCTGCCGCTCCAGATCGGCGGCGTTGACCAGTAGGGTGCGCGCCGGCTCCAGCAGCGCGCGGCCATGACCATTCAGGGCCAGGCGGCGGCCGATGCGGTCGAACAGTGGGGTGCCGAAGTGCGCCTCCAGCTCCTGCAGGGCGGCGCTGCTGGCCGACTGCGAGAGCGCGATGGCCTGGCCGGCGGCGGTGGTGCTGCCGTGGTCGGCGATGGCGACGAAAACCTGAAGCTGGCGCAGGGTCAGGCGCATAAAAGTTACCCATCTCATAGGTAGATTTCACCCATATTATTCGTTTTACAGGTCATCGTCTCAGGCGCACGCTTGCC